>NZ_LYTG01000045.1:0-11887 GCF_001816105.1 Exiguobacterium sp. SH31 | reverse complement strand
ATTAGAGTGCATTAAGATATTTCTAATGAATTTAAAATCACCTGAGGAATCTCAGCACTTTAATACAATATTTATGGTATTATTTAATAAAATCATCATTGTATTAAAGGAGGATATGTATGTATACGATTGACGAAGCATTTGAAATCTTATCGAAGAACAAGCTTACAAGCCATAAGGAGACGGTCCGCAACTGGGTACGAAAAGGCGTGATCCAGGCGAAACCGCTCGAGTCGCGTAAAAAAGGCTATCGGATCAGTGAGGATTCGCTCGAGCAGTTCATCAAAGAACGGATGCCTGAAGGATGGGAGCTGTATCCGGAGTCGGTGACAGGGGATGCTCGGGATGTCGTCAAGAATGAAGAAGAGGCCCCGTATCACGTCGAAGTCGATGTAGAAGCAATCAAGGAGCAGGGGCGAATCGAGATGTGGCACCAAGTGGCCGGACGTTGGCTATGGGAAGATTATCTTGAAATCACACGGGCGATGGTACGACGTGCGATCGAGCATAGGAGTCATTCAAAAGAGTTCGAGCAGTTCGTCTGGGAACGATGTCTCAAGGAAAGCGCCCCGCGTAAAAAACCACGAGTCCTTTACTTGGTTGATGCGTTTCTATTCGAAGGAGAGCGAGTGCCGTTCGATCAGGATTTTGGCATTAAAGAAGAACAAATCATGCAGGCGTTGATTGAACATGTAAGGTTTAAAAAGAGGTCAGGAATGTACAAAAATGAATCTGGTGAAAATAAATGAATTTAAAATTTAGAGGAATCTAACGAAAAGGCGTATTCTCTGTGCTATTGAGAATACGCCTTTTGCAATCGTTATCGTATTAAATTGATGTAAACTATTTCCTGGCCATCACATTTTCATTTTTGAATGTGCGAAGCTTGTATGGATAGAACTATTCCTCAATCATAGTCAGCGATATAAACACAGAATTGATTGAATGTTGAACGAGTAACTTATTTTTACTTTGAACTTACAATTTTTTATTTTTCTTTGGTTTCTTTACTAATTTGACAATCATAAAAATTACGAATGAAATGAATAGCAGTAAAAATATTGCAAAATCAAGAACGTTCATGTCCATACCTCCAGTTTATCTTAAAATAGAATTTTTAGTAATTGTCCCTTTTGCGTTACACTCTACATTCACACGTAAATATCGTTCTTGTAACTTGAGCCCGTGTCCTTTAAAAGTGATGCCCATAATAGCTGTTCCTTCTTGATAAGCGATTCTTCTCGAGCTACTTGGCTTTTGAACCTCACTTTTTTTATCGACTATGTCGACAAGAATACCTCCCCCATTTTCAGTCTTCATGTAGTTTCCTGTTCTTCTCGCAGTGACTGTAGTTCCATTATAAGTGAACTCTGCACCAATATATGCTGTGACAACTTTCCAACTAGTGGCCCTTGCATCGTAAATACTTCGAGTATTAGAAGCATTCTTAATTTTACTTGTTCCTGCTGCTTGGACCGGATGGAAGAAAATATTTTGAACGAACGAGAGGAGATTAGATTCAACGTCCTCTTGAGATTCAATTTCATCTGATTCATTCCATTCATCTACAATAATGAAATTATCATCAAAAGTTACAGATAAATTTTCGTTGATTTCGTAAGTCTCCTTGTCAAGGTTTGTGTCAAAAGAGACATTCGAAGTCGGAGTATTAATCATCTCAAGTTCTTCATTTAAACCATCAATTAAAGTTTTCTGTTTAGTTTCTTGCAAACTTTGTGATACCACTTCGTCAAGTAATGTCTCGGTCTCTTGTACATTTTTAGTAATGTCTGTGATAATTTCTTCCCGTTCGAGAGATATTGCTTCAATCTCGGAATCAGTAAACGTGACTTTTACATCGATAGCCTCATCTGAAATATTTTTTGCAGGGATTTCGTTGGCATAAACACCGAGTGGAATTCCCAAGCTTAGATTACTTACCAATAAAACCGTCATTAAAATCAAAGTTCCTTTTTTGAACATTTAAATTCCTCCATTACACTTTTGCAAAAAGTATAAAATAATGGGATATGAAAATCTACCTATAACATTATTTTGAAATAATTAAAATGTTTATTGTAAGACTGTTATATCTTCTGCATCCTCACGATGCGCCAATCCTTCAAGTTTTGGGCTTCCATATGGTTTGTGACTCGTTCAATCATTCTCATTTTTTCGGTCTGAGAAAAATTGAAGACACCTTCCAATAGTTCCAACTCGACCTCGAGCGTGACTTTGACTTTCTTTCTTCGTTTGTTGAATCGCTGAAGTAGGTAATGCTCAAGTTCGTCGATGATTTCCGCGTCATCGATACCAGCAGAGGACTTCAAAGCGATGTTCAACCAAGGATTGAGTCGATCGATGTACGCTTCAAGTTCTTGGGGTGTCGTGTGTAAGTATGTCCAAAGGTGATCAAATCGCAGTGTTTCCGTCTTGTAAAACAGTTTAATCCACTCTTGAAGATTCATGAGATAACTCCTTTTTGATTTAAGTGTATCTCGTGTTACGTATGGCAAACAGTGACGAGTTTATGTACAAATCGAATACGGTTCTTGAAAACCTTAGGAGGTGTTGCGCATGAAACGTCGTCGACCAAATCTGTCAAAAACGTTCTTTGTTTTGGAATTTCATTTCATCTATTTCTTCTTTTTTAGATCAGGGTCAGTGGTGAATCGATAGCTGCGTCCCGCATATATAAACGTCTCATCAAAAATCATCCCGTTCATGATAGTGCGATATGGGATGGAGGAGCACGACGTATGTGTTTCTAGATGGTGTGTTGCCTCCGACCGACTCTCATATGGAAACCTGTCAGGTTTAAAGAAAGATGGGCAAACTGCGAGTTATTCATATGATACGATGGATCAATTGATCGAAGAGAAGACACTTGACGGACAGACGATCAATTACACATATGACAAACGTTCGAATCGCACACACATTAACAGTCAAGTCGTAGCTAAATTTGATGAATCCAACCGGATGACCGAGTTCAAGAGTCAAACCATTACGTATGACGCAGATGGGAACCGGATCAATGACGGACGTCTGAAATATTCATGGGACGGTCTAGGTAATCTGACTGCGATCGAAGAAGGCAACGGCACAAAGAAATGGCAGTTCATGTATGACGAACAAGGACGTCGTATCGAGAAGGCAGGGCCAAGCGGCACGATTCGCTTCCATTACGACGGAGATTCGAACCGACTGATGGCCGAGACAGATACGGCTGGCAAAGCAATCCGGGAGTACGTCTATAATGCGGACCATATCCTCGTCGGGCTAAAAACAAATGGGACATGGTACAATTATCAACGGAACTATCGTGGAGATATTGTTGCAATCACGGATACTTTAGGTAATGTTGCTGCCAAATACACCTATGACACATGGGGTAAACCGCTCACGTCGAACATCACTGATTCGAAACTGACAGGTCAACCAATTCGTTATGCGTCATACTATTATGACGAAGACTTGGCGCTCTACTATTTGATGGCTCGTTATTACAACTCAGAACAAGCTGTGTTTCTTTCAATTGATCCTTTATTAGATAGTAACGAATCAATCGAAATGGCAAATGGATACAGTTATGTTATGAACAATCCGTTGACAAGGATTGATCCAGACGGACTTATGTGGCGTCCTGATGGATATGGATATGGATACTATTCTTATGGTAGTGGGATCAGGTATTACACTAGTGTTAGAAAGATTACTGTACCCGCGAAAAAATCAGTCCCTCTTTCAAATTTACAATATTTGATTCGTAGTAAATCACTAGGTAGAGGATCTACAGGTCGCCAAGTCCCAAGAACTTACAAAGAAGAAGTTGCAATGAGAAACGTTCTCTATAATCCTAATTCAGGTCGAATATTAAATATGACAAAAGGAATGACTGACCCAAGATGGAGACAACAAGACGGGTGGAGGAAAATGGCTAAAAATGTAGATGGAGTGGAGATACATTATCTTAAGAATATAAAAACCGGAAAGTTTGATGACTTTAAATTTGATGATAAAAGAGGGAAGAAAAAATGAAAGTTAAATGTAAAGAGGTGACCGGCGTAAATCTTTTACCCAATACAATAAAACTAGGATACTCTATTGAGGCTGATTTTGAGTTGAAAATTAATGATACTTATATAGTTTATGGTATGAGTCTTTGGGGTGGTTCTTTACAATACTTAATTCAAGTAAATGATTATAACCCTTCATGGTTTCCAGCTGAGTTATTTACTGTAGAAAAACACAAAATTCCAGAAAATTGGAGTTTTGATTTCCCATTAATCAATAATGTTAACGCAATTTGGGGTTATAAAGAATTAGTGGACGGCTCGAATCATTATGATGATTTACTTGAGAGAGAAGGTGAAGCGCTCCGCATTTTTGAAAAGAGAAAAAAAGAACAATTAAAATTCTTGGAATGATTGTGTGAAAAAATATTTGAAATTAAAGGGTAACCTCTGATTTAGAGTTTATTTTTCGAACCTGATAATATAGTTTTTACTTTACCAAATAAATATAAACACTTTGAGATAGACTCAACTTGACTTCAGAAAGGTTGAGTCTTTTTATTATTCTTAGGGCGAACCTTAGTAATGCAAATCTCAGTAAGAAATAAAGATGATTAAAAAAATTGAATCTTACAAGTATGCTCCCAAAAAAGTAGGCAGACAAAGTAAAAATCTGCTTTCTTATTAGGGAGTGTTTTTTAATACGACGGTTTGTTAAACTAAGCGTTCAATATTCAAAAAAGCGGTTCGTGAAAAGGGTTCCTTTTCATCAGCAAGCAACACATCATGCCAATTATCTTCAAGATTTTTGAGGGTTGGTTTTTCAACCTTATTGTTCTTTTCTAAATCGTGTAATGGATGAACTGTTTTTTCGGGATCAAAGTGACCGCTAATCAATGGCTGATCTGGTAATGCAATCGTGTAAACGACAAGCGCGTCGTCATTGAAGTCGTGATTGTTTGCGACACCGAATGACTGGAACCCGAAACCTTTATCGTGAATATACATGAGCGGGCCATCGACGCGATCCATCTTCAGGTTCGTCTCGAGGGTCGCTTTTGCGTTCAGATAGGGCTCCACCTCCTCGGGAGACACACTTTGTACGGCATGCACCCGTTCATAAAGACTGAGGTCAGCGTCTTTCCATCCCATACGCCGCTCCAGCTGTTCAAGGTAATCAAGAGGGCTCTGTTCTTTCTCCTGTTGTAAGGCGTGTACTTTTTCTAAGTGTGACTCGATATGGTCGAGGAAGCCTGCGGACGTCTGATGGACCTCCTGCAACAGCTGTTCCTTGTCGAGGAGTTCCTTGTCTTTCGTCCAACCGGCCAAGTAAGAGAGCGAGAAATCGTCCGTCGGGAAACCGAGTTGATGCGAGACGACATAGGCGATCATCTCGGCTTGGAACTCCTTCTCGGGTGCCGTGAGCGGTTTGTCTCGTTCGAGGTTCCGCTCTTGGTTGTGCAGCTCCGCGTGCGCGAGCTCGTGGATCAGGACGGTGATGTCCTCGATCGATGTGTTCCGTGGATTCAAGGCGATCGAATGTAGCTCCGGATAGTAACAGCCCTTCGCTGTTCCGATCTCGTCGAGCGGTTCCTCCAATAGTGTCACATTCCGGGCATCCGCGATCGTCGTCAAGGCGTCACGGATGTCTTGTTCGTTTTCCAGCCCGCCGTCCCGGTGATACCGTTTGAAGATGTCCGAGACCTCGATTCCTTTCTCGCGTGCGTCGGTCTGCGTGTACTCGAACACGTGACCGATCTTGAAGTACATCATCTTACGTGACGGGACGCGTCCTTGCTTTACGCCGTCTTTGACCGGCTTCGGTGCCTTGCTGAGCGGCACCCATTCGTCTTTGTGTAAGGCATAAGTCACTGGATTTGGGACGAATACCTTGATGCCACGCTCACCTTTCTGGACCTGTGCGCCCTGCTTCTCCCAGAACGGATAAGAGCCGACCGCGACCGCGCCGGGGAACTGGGACTCAATCAAAACTGCGTTCCGCATCGAGTATTGATGGAACTTGCCGAGGAACTGCAGATGTTCCCGGATCTTCTCCGGACTCTCGAAGTAGCTGTCGATCTGTTGTCCCATCTGTTCGGTCAAGACCTCGAGCTCGGCTTTCCGTTCTTCGTTCGTCTTTATCTTGGCCATCGTGTCATACTCCTTCCTTCAACAAGTCGGTGACAGATTCATCACTATCCGCAAATTCGTTCAGTTCACGTTCAAGTTGTGGCGACGTTTCCGGGATGTCGAGTAACAGTTGTGTCCGCTCGAAATTGACGGGAAGTAAGACAATCTCGTCTTGCGCGATGGCGGTCAAAAGTTGATGCTCGGAAACGGATATCGGGATGTCGTACCGTTTTCCATAGATGAGGACCGTGACGGTGTTCGGTTGAATTGTCAACAGTTGTCCCATCGTAAAGAGACGATCAAGTGGTCGCATAGAATTCATCCTCTCTCAAAAGTTAGTGTGTCCTTCTTCTGTTTCTGATGCTCGATGCGTTCCTGGACGACATGTTCCGCCGTCTCGAGGAACGTCGGTTTGAACTGGTCCGTCGTCATGATGTCCTCGATGCCCTCGGTCTGCATGAGCGCCTGCAGGAGCTCTGTCAGGATTTGTCCGTGACGGTCGGAGCGGTTCGCGGCGAGCCGGATGCGCTCGAGTTCTGTCGACACCTGCCCGTTGATCAACTCCTCGATATGACGGGAGACCTGCGTACTGATCGAGCGGGTGAGGAACTGCATGTCCCACTTCTCGTCGGCCAGTTGTCTATGTTCTTCTGCGATATGGTCGATGACCTGGCCGAGGTGGCCGAAGCGCTTGTCGTCGGCGAACTCTTCCAAATACGCGACCGTCTCCGGCTTCAATCGAAGACGGATCTGTCTCAACTCTTCCATCGTCCTCCCTCACTTTCCATATTCGATGTCCCGCTCCAGCTGTTCGAAAGCACGTTGATTCTTCAGGTGTTCGAATTCGTCGTTCATGTGCCGCTCGATCCGGTAGAGTGATTCATTGAATAGCTTTTGTTGTTTGAACGCTCGTCGGACCGGATGTTTGGGGTCTTCATTTTTCTCACATGTCGTCTGTTCTTTTGACAAGTCTCGCATCTCGGAGAGGATGGCGTTCCCCATCCGGGTGTAAAGGTCCTGTCGCTTTGTCGTCCGGTAACGCTCGGCCTTCTCCGTGTCTCCGTAGCTGCGACGATGGAACGACACCTCCTGCTCGAGCCGCTCGTTGAAGGCTTGAAACTCTGATTTGAAGTGAATGTCGATATAGCGGTCAGTCAGACGGTCGAGCGATTCACGGAGTGGCTGCATCCCGTTCATGTTGTAGCGCCATTGTCGTTTATCTTCCGGCAACCGTTCATAGATGTCCTTGAATTGACGGACGAGCTCGGGACGCAGGACACGGTTCGGGAGCGTTTGGATCTTCCGGTTCCGTTTATGGGCGACCAACTCGTTTCTTATGAACGCGTTCAGTTTCTCCTGTTCTTTTGTCCGGTCGGCGAGAGAGTGGATGACCTTCGACTTCATCAGCTCGATCGATTTTGGTTTTCGTTTACCGCGCTCGCGCATGTGACTCGTCTCGACGATGGCGACATGGACGTGGATGTTGTCGGTGTTGTAATGCACGTTTTGTTAACCAATCGATAGCAAAACCGTTCTATGTGAGTGCCCTGGCACAAAAGGCCTCGAAAACAGATTCACTAAATGTGGAAGCGACATATGAGGACGGAACGACGGTACAGAAAACAGCCACATTCCATGCGCTAGACTATACCGGAAAAGACAATGACACGACATGGCAACGTCAGACGATTCAATTGACGTCAGATCAGAACAAAAAACTCGTGAAAGTCGATCTCACCATCAAGAACGGTTCGACTGGCACCATTCTTATCGATGCGGTCCGGGCATCTATCGGACGAGTCGTGTCTGACTCGACATATGACAAGCAAGGAAACCACGTTTTAAAAGACGCCGGGCTGACGAAACTTCCAGTGACCAATACGGTCGACGCGTTCGGAAATGTTTTAACCGTCGATCAAGGGAATCGTACACGGACGAACACCTATGATCTACTAGGCCGTTTGACGACGACGACCGCGGAGAGCGGGACTGTCATTTCCTATGTTTATGACAAGAAAGGACAAGTCACACAAAAAACGTTTGATGGAAAAATCACTTCATACACGTATGCAAAAGGTCGTATCACTTCTGTGGACCGTCCAGGGGGACAACGCTCTCAATATGTTTATGAGCCCCATACGGGCAACTTAAAAGAAACCATCTTGCCATCCGGAAAAAGACTCGGAAAGGTCTATGACGATGAGGGAAAAATTACCGAGCTAAAAGAATCCAATGCAACACGATTCAAATATGGCTATGATGCGACCTCGGGCGACCTTGTTTCCATTCAAATGGGGAACGACAGTGCGAAACTAAAGAAATACGAATATGATACGAAAGATGCAGGTAAAGGTCGTGTGTTGAAGCTGACGGATTATCACCAGGTCCTTCAGTCATGGGATTACCAAGATGTCAACGGTGTCGGAACCGAGCTTCCGCTCTCCATCACGTTAGCGGGAACGAAACGTGAATTCACTTATGATGTCGCCAAACGGAACCATGGAGTAACTGTCGATAGTCAACATTGGGCTTTCCGTCACAATGAGAATGGCAAGACGACTCAGATCACCATGCCGGGACAAGGCGGGGAGTCATTGGTCGAGTTCGATGAGACCGGGGCAGTGTCAGCCTGGTCCGCCTCTGCTGGTGACAAACAGATTGCATTTGAGCGATATAGTTACGATCAATATGGAAACCTTTCAGTCCTTAAAAAAGACGGGAAAACTGCAAGTTACTCCTATGATGCGATGAATCAATTGATTGAAGAGAAGATCCTTGACGGACAGACAGTCAGCTATGCGTATGACAAACGTGGGAACCGCACGCATATCAATAACCAAGTCATAGCTGAATTTGATGATTCCAACCGGATGACGAAGTTCAAGAGTCAAGCCATTGCGTATGATGCAGACGGGAACCGGATCAATGACGGACGTCTGAAATATTCATGGGACGGTCTGGGGAAACTGACTGCGATCGAAGAAGTCAACGGCACAAAGAAATGGCAGTTCATGTACGACGAACAAGGGCGTCGCATTCAAAAGACTGGACCGAGCGGTACGATCCGCTTCCATTACGACGGAGACTCGAACCGATTGATGGCCGAGACAGATACGGCTGGAAAACCGATTCGGGAGTACGTCTATAACGCGGACCATATCCTTGTCGGACTCAAAACAAACGGAACATGGTACAATTATCAACGAAATTACCGCGGAGATATTGTAGCAATCACGGACAATTCAGGTAACGTTTCTGCCACATACACTTATGACACGTGGGGCAAACCGCTCTCGACGGACATCTTCGATCCAAAGCTGACAGGTCAACCAATTCGTTATGCGTCATACTATTATGACGAGGACTTGGCGCTTTACTATTTGATGGCCCGTTACTACCATCCTGAACAGACAGTTTTCTTGTCCGTTGATCCCATGTTAGATTCAGATGAAACTTTGGAAATGGCTAATGGGTATATATATGCACAAAATAATCCAGTTAACATGATTGATAGCACCGGATTATACGCTATACCTGCGGGAGGTTTGATTTTCGTTCCTGGTGTCGGTTGGGCTACGCTTGCAGGTATGGCCGCAGTAGTTGGCGGCGTTTATTTAATTAAAACGTATGGAATACCTTGGGCAATCAACCGATATAAAAATTACATGTTCCAATCAAAAACTGTTTATGTAGATGGATGGAGAGTTCGATTGGAGCATCATGATAGGAGCAAACCACATGCTCATTGGGATAAGAACAGAAAGCAAGAAGGCTCTGTAAACAAAGACGGAACTCCTCACCACCCGAATAGGAAACATGAGACTACTAGACCACCTAATAAAAAGGTGAGAGAATATCTTAAGAAACAAGGATATAAATTTTAAATTGTAGAGGAGAATCAGTTCAAATGACCTGCAAAGAACACGAAGAAGAGTATGACGAAGAAGAGTATGACTCATTTGATCCATTCTTTACCGAAGAAGCCAAGTTAGAAGTTCGAGTAGATAATTATGGGGTAAATTTTGTAGGGAATGCTGAAGGTTATCTTGCACTTTCTCGTTTGTTCACTTATTTATCTCAAATTAGTAATGACATACGTATTAGTGAAGATACGCTTCCAGAACTAAATACCGTGAAAGGTTATGGAGCATACCACTTTAGAGATTTTATAAAAGAAAAACGCATTAAAAATAAAGACTATATTTTTGAGGCGGGTCCACTTAAGCAAAATCAACCTGAACTACATGATCAAGAGCTACTATTTTGGATTTCAGACCAAATTGGATCTAAGTTTTGGCTTGAAGAATTATCTGAAGAAGACAAAGATCAATCGGATGCTTGAATTAAGCTAAAGATTAAATTGGTTGAAATGAGTCCTAAGCTTTGATTATAGTATCAACTTCATCTCTGCTTATCACCTGACCATGAGATGACTATTACTCATTTGATAGTATATATAAATTTTAAAAAGTATTTTCAAACTTTCGACGAACCAAATCACGACATGTGATTTGGTTCGTTCTTTTAATTTTCAAAAAGCCTTATACGTTCTACTCGATATATACGTAGGACAGTCTAGGGGTCTTGACTATAATTGAAGAAGTCAACGGCACAAAGAAATGGCAATTTGTTTATGACGAACAAGGGCGTCGTATCCAGAAGACGGGGCCGAGCGGCACGATTCTCTTCCATTACGACGGAGATTCAAATCGACTGATGGCCGAGACAGATACGGCCGGCAAACCAATCCGAGAGTACGTCTATAACGCAGACCATATCCTTATCGGACTAAAAACAAATGGGACATGGTACAATTATCAACGGAACTATCGTGGGGATATTGTAGCGATGACGGACACTTCAGGTAACGTTGCTGCCGAGTACACCTATGACACATGGGGCAAACCACTCACAACGAATGTCATCGATTCGAAGCTGACAGGTCAACCGATTCGTTATGCGTCATACTATTATGACGAAGACTTGGCGCTTTACTATTTAATGGCCCGTTACTACCATCCAGAACAGGCTGTTTTCCTCTCTGTCGACCCAGAACTCGATGCGGACGAGACAGTATCGATGGCTAATGGTTACTCATATGCGGATAATAATCCGGTCTTAAAAGTCGATCCAGATGGAACATGGGCTTGGGCAGCAATTGGAGCTGGCTATGGAGCATATTCAGGTTATAAAACTGCTAAACAACGTAATTATGGTGGATGGAAAACTGTTGGGTATGTTGCAGGGGCAGCAGCATTAGGTGCTATTGGTTGGGGGAAAAGAAAAGCAATTGTCAGAGGTGCGAAAACTGTTGCAAGATACGCAAGAAATACTGAATTTCTTGTCCGTGGTCGAGGTCACCTTAAAGGGCGTAAAGGAGAATTGATAATTGGAGTTAGAAACCGCTTAATCGATCGACATCCAATACGGATTGACTATAACTATCTTCGTTTTGGTAATGGGAAAAATAAGTATACCTCCACTCGTAAAGTATTACATTTTCATAGAGGTAAAAAAACATCACAATATGATACACATTATCCTTTACATCCTTATAAATATAAACACAACAGAAAAGGAACAACAGGATGGAGTTGGAAAAAAAGATAATTAAATTGAAATAAGTATGAGAATTTACGAATAAAAGGTGATTATAATGAAAGAGCTTACAATTATTGAAAGGAAGCATCTATTAAAGCAGATTGAAGATAATTTAGATAATTATTTCATTATAGGTGAAA
>NZ_LYTG01000044.1:0-98935 GCF_001816105.1 Exiguobacterium sp. SH31 | reverse complement strand
CCAGGTTTGAGCCATTAGCTCAGTTGGTAGAGCATCTGACTTTTAATCAGAGGGTCGCAGGTTCGAGCCCTGCATGGCTCACCATTTTTTTCGCGGAAGTAGTTCAGTGGTAGAATACGACCTTGCCAAGGTCGGGGTCGCGGGTTCGAATCCCGTCTTCCGCTCCATATTTATTCCCTGTAACGGGGCCTTAGCTCAGCTGGGAGAGCGCCTGCCTTGCACGCAGGAGGTCAGCGGTTCGATCCCGCTAGGCTCCACCACTTGTTTTTTTCTTAAGTTACTTACGACTTAAGTTTTTTTGCCTAAATCCATGAAACCATTCACTTAAGAGTACAGAGAAAGGCAGCCTGCCACCATTCAGGCTGCCTTTTTGCATGTTTATTCACCGGCGTGTGAAGTTGAACCACACATTTGGTAGCGTTTACAATGTAGGTATCAATTGCTCAAGGGGGAATGGCTATGCAATGGTCATATATTGAAGTACCACTCCGTTACGGACAGGGGAAACACGGAGTCGATCAAGGTCCAACTAAATTGCGAACACTCGGAATCGAGGCGTTACTGCCAACGGGGACGCTACAACAAAGGATTCGCGTCTTGCCAGAGTCAGAAATTCAAGTGAACGAAGAACATTTAAAGCGCGTAGACGGCGTCTTGTATACGGTCAATGAGCTGGCAGACGTCGTTGCTGCCGATATTGAAGCAAATCGATTCCCGTTGATCGTTGGGGGCGATCACAGCATGGCAATCGGGACACTCGCTGGGCTCGCCAAAACCGGACCGTACGGAGTGATTTGGGTCGATGCCCATGCTGATTTGAATACGGGGGAAACATCACCGTCAGGCAATATTCACGGGATGCCGCTTGCCGCTGCGATGGGACTAGGTGACATTCGATTGACGGAAGTCGGCGGGCGTGAACCAAAGCTTGCCCCAGAACATCTGGTGTACATCGCTTTACGTGATATTGATGAGGGGGAGATGCGAGCGATTAAGCAGCTGGGGATCAAGGTCGTAACGGTCGAAGAAGTTCGAACGCGTGGCGTCGAGATAATCATGGCTGAAACGATTGAGTATTTACGTGACCGTGTCGATCGCTTCTATCTCAGCTTTGATATGGATAGTTTGGATGCTCAACTCGTCCCTGGAACAGGGACACCGGTTGACGGCGGGTTGACGGCAGAAGAAGGAAAAACAATTTTGGCGGAAGCGATGAAAGCCGACGAGTTGATTGCGATTGAAATCGTCGAATTGAATCCTGCACTTGACCAAGAAGATACAACTGCTCAACTCGCCTTCAGTTTATGCGAAACGATTTTGAAATCCAAAGAAAACCTGTTACTGGAAAGCAAAACAGTCTAATAGCCTTACAGTTTCCAAATCCGTTTGCTACAATGGGTTTGGAAACTTTTTTTTGTGTGATGTGAAACCTGATCAGACAACTGAACGTATATTGTATTGACCGCATAGGTTGCGGAGAGGGGAAGTGGATTGATGGAACGGCTGACCACCCGTTTAGTAGACGAATTAAGGTCGGGGAATCACGATTCGTTTGCTGAGCTGGTAGAACTGTACAAGGATGGTGTCTTTGCTGTCGCCTTTAAGATTTTATACGATCGTGGCGAAGCCGAGGATGCTGCCCAAGAGACGTTCATTCGTGCATATACCCGGATTGATACGTATGATCCGCAGTATAAGTTCAAGACATGGTTGTATCGAATCGCCACGAACGTCGCCATCGACCGTCTCCGAAAGCGAAAGCCGGAGTACTCGATGGATGCCGAAATCGCTGGCACGGATGGTCTCACCTATCAAGACCATTTGGCCGATGATGCCCCCCAACCCGACGCCCAAGTCGTTCACCGCGAGATTCGAGGCGAAATGCATGAGGCCATCAAGCAACTGCCGGACAAATATCGTATCCCGTTACTGCTCAAGTACGTGGACGATTTGTCGCTCAAAGAAATTAGCGTCATGATCGATATGCCGGTCGCAACGGTTAAAACAAGGATCTTCCGGGGAAGAGAAATGTTAAAAACAATCTTTCAAAACAGGGAGGGGTTCAATTGACTCCTGAAGAGAAACTGCAACAATACTTGGAAGATGGCATCCTGCCCGAAGAATCTGACGAATTACGTCAATTACTAGAGGACGAAGCCTTATATGAGGCGTACCTTCAGTACGAACGAATAGATGCCGAACTTAAAGCACTTCCACGTCCTAAGCTATCAGACGATTTTACGGCGCGCGTGATGGCGGCCATTCCTGAAGCGAAAACGTCTCCGCCGGCGACATCGGTCGTGCGTCTTGAAGACCGTCCACGGCCACGGAGAAAACCGCATTCGAAACAGATGACTTGGTTCCGGAAGCATCCGGGACTCGTTGCGGCCTTACTATTCTTTAGTTTAATGTCGAGTGCGACACTCGGTTTATGGAATGGGTCTACCGAAACCATGACGTACACGAAAGTACCTGGAATCGTTGTCACAGCGAACGAAGTCATCGTGCCGAAAGACGTCATCGTCGAGCGTGACATTACGGTCCAAGGCGGGGACCTGCGGATCGAGGGTACCGTCAACGGCAATGCGACAGCTGTGCACGGCCGAGCCTATTTGGCCAGTGCGGGTGAAGTGACCGGAGAGCTCGAACAAATCGACCGGATTTTTGAGTGGATTTGGTACTCTATCAAGCAAATACTTTAAGAGAGGCGCCTCAGGGCGTCTTTTTTCATTCGTTTCAATCTGGTTTCGTTTTGTCATCTAACGATGCGTCGTTTGGGAAATATGATATAATAAAACTTGCACGAATTGGCTAGGTAGTTGAGGAGGGGAGCATTTGCCGCTACTTGAAAAGGTTTCAATCTTATCATTTTTCAGTCTTTCAGAGAACGTACATTGGTACGATTATTTGAATGACGTTTTAGATATTGTCGTCGTCACGTACGTCATCTATAAATTGATGATGATCGTCCGTGGGACAAAAGCGGTCCAACTGATAAAAGGAATTTCAATCATCCTCGTCAGCTGGTTCCTCAGCGGATTCTTTGGTTTGAAGACGTTACAGTTCTTGCTGAACCAAGTGATCACGTATGGTTTGCTTGGGATCATCATCATCTTCCAACCAGAACTTCGACGCGGGCTCGAGCACTTAGGGCGAACGAGCAATTTGTTCGGTCGTACGAGCACAAGCGATGAGGACAAGCAACGACAAATGATCGAAGCGATTGTCAGTTCGGCACAGTACATGTCGAAACGTCGAATTGGGGCATTGATCGCGATTGAACGAGATACCGGGTTGAACGAATACGTTGAAACCGGTATCCGGATGGACTCGCACATCACGTCACAACTGATCATCAATTTATTTATTCCGAATACACCGCTTCACGATGGGGCGATGATTATCCAAGACGGGAAAATTGCAGCGGCGGCTTGTTATTTACCGCTCTCGGAAAGCCCGCACATCGATAAGGCGCTCGGGACGAGACACCGGGCCGCAATCGGGGTCAGTGAAGTGACCGATAGCGTGACGCTCACCGTTTCAGAAGAGACGGGTGCGGTATCTTTAGCAATTGCTGGACGTTTATACCGCGAGCTAGACGAGGAGGCACTTCGCAACAAGTTGATCCAAGAACTTGTTATTGAAGAAAAAGAGACGACACTCTCGTTCTTTAATAAAAAAGGGGGGGACAAGTAAGTGATTGATCAGTGGTTACAACATAAATGGTTTCTCCGCATCATCGCACTTGCTTTAGCCATCCTTCTTTATTTTATGGTCGCCGAGACGAGCTCGTCGACCAATTCAACAAATGCATTGCCGATTGTCGGGCAAAGCTCGATGTCGCTTGACGTTCCTGTCGAAGTATTCTTCGATGAAGTACAATACGTCGCGTACAACGTTCCGGAAGAGATGAACGTTGAGCTGCAAGGTCCATCGAGTAGTTTGACGATGACAAAATTGGTGAAAGATTATCAAGTGTTCGTCGATTTAACGAACCTCGGTACTGGGTTCCATCGTGTCCCGGTGGAAGCACGAGGTTTCGGAGGTGACGTCAACGTAAAGCTTGAGCGGGACACTGTTGAAATTTACATCGATCGCAAACAGACAGTTGAAGTGCCCGTTTCGGTCAACTTGTTAAATAAAGACCAGTTGCCGGAAGGGTATGTGGTCGGAGAAGCGGAAATCGAGCCGGCGACTGTAAAAGTTTCTGGTGGCGAAAGCCGGATTCAAAACGTAAAAGAAATCACCTTGAACGTCGATGTGGCGAATCAAACCCAGACGTTCACGCGCGAGGTGCCGCCGACGATTTTAGATGCGAACGGAAACCCGCTTAACGTGACGGTCGAACCGAACATCATCAACGTCACCGTTCCTGTCTATGAACAAAGTGCCGTGTTCCCGATTGAAGCTGTCACGACCGGAGAAGTTGCCGATAATTTCAGGCTCGTTGACACGTTGCTAGAGGAAACAGAAGTCCGTGTTTTCGCACCGCGCGAAGTGCTCGATGCACTAGACCGTGTTGAGACCGAGCCGATTGACCTTGATGGCGTCGATCAGACGGGGAAGGTGACAGCGAAGCTTGCCCTGCCGGAAGGCGCATCATCGCTCGCTGCCGAGCAAGTTGAAGTCCAGCTACTCGTCCGAGCGGATGATCAGACGCGAGATGATACCGGGGAATTGACGGAACGCGTCCGTTTAACCGTGCCTGTCACGGTCAGAGGCTATGATCGGACGAACTATACGCTTCAAGCACCGGAAGTCGTCAGCGTCACATTGTCAGGTAAACGATCACTTCTTGAGAGCGTGACGTCGAACAGCATCAGTGTGACACTAGATTTGACCGGTCTGCCGAGTGGTTTGCATGGGGTCGATGTAGACTATGAAGTACCGAAAGGCGCGACGGTCGTCTCGCCGAAAACAATCGACGTCGAGTTAACGAGCGTCGAAGACCAAACCGAAACGTCTTCGCTTCAATGAGACGTTCAATCATACAAAAGTGAGGAAACGAATATATGGGTAAATATTTTGGAACAGATGGGGTCCGCGGTGTCGCGAACTCAGAATTGACAGCAGAACTAGCTTATCGTTTAGGACGCATTGGTGGTTACGTGTTATCGAAGCATTTGCCAGCCGGTGAACAGCCGAAAGTATTGATCGGGCGTGACACACGCATTTCAGGTCATATGCTCGAAGGCGCACTGATCGCAGGTCTTTTGTCAATCGGAGCGGAAGTGATGCGTCTCGGCGTCATCTCGACACCAGGTGTGGCTTACTTGACGAAGTCGCTTGACGCGACAGCAGGTGTCATGATCTCAGCTTCACATAACCCGGTCGCCGACAACGGCATCAAATTCTTCGGTAGCGACGGTTTCAAGCTCGATGATGCGACCGAAGCAGAGATCGAAACGATTCTCGACGCAGCGGAAGATACACTCCCGCGTCCGACAGGGAAAGATCTCGGATTCGTCTCGGACTATTATGAAGGGGCACAAAAGTACCTTCAACTCTTGAAACAGACGGTTGATGAGGACCTCGATGGTCTCCATATCGCCCTCGACTGTGCACATGGCGCGACGAGCGGCCTTGCGGCTCGCTTGTTTGCTGACCTTGAAGCGAACGTCTCGACAATCGGGAACTCGCCGAACGGGTTGAACATTAACGAAGGCGTCGGCTCGACACATCCGGAGCACTTGGCACAATTCGTTCGCGAAAAGGGAGCGGACATGGGCCTTGCGTTTGACGGAGACGGAGACCGCTTGATCGCAATCGATGAAAACGGCGACATCGTCGACGGCGATAAAATCATGTACATTTGTGGAAAATACTTGAGCGAAAAAGGTCGCTTGAAAGACAATACGATTGTTGCGACAGTCATGAGTAACCTTGGCTTCCACAAAGCAGTCGAAGACGCAGGTATGACGGCTCTTCAAACAGCTGTCGGTGACCGTTACGTCGTCGAAGAGATGAAGAAGCATAACTACACGCTCGGTGGCGAGCAGTCGGGTCATCTCATCTTCCTCGATTACTCGACGACGGGCGACGGTATGCTCTCGGGTGTCCAACTCGCACAAATCGTGAAGACGACAGGACGCAAGCTGTCTGAACTAGCTGCGGAAATGCCGGTCTATCCGCAAACGCTCGTCAACATTCGCGTCACGAATAAACAGGATGCGATGACAGGGGAACGTGTGCTCACAACGATTCAAGAAGCGGAAGCTGAAATGAACGGAAACGGGCGCATCCTCGTCCGTGCATCAGGTACAGAACCACTCGTTCGAGTGATGGCTGAAGCGCCGACGAAGGAAGATTGCGACCGTTACGTCGAACAAATCGCTCAAGTCGTCCGTGAAGATTACGGTGTTGAAGGATAATTTTGTCGAAACAGGGAATAACACAAGGGAATCCAATTTTGGGTTCCCTTTTTGTTTCCGTTTTGTCACTGTGAAATCATCTGATTTTCTTGACGGATGGGGGTGTGATTTGTACTATTAAGAGCGTGACCTTAGAAACGGAGGGGCACAAAGTACGAGAAAGCGCCAGAACTCTTTATGAGTTGACGAGGTTGGAGGTTATCGAGATTTCGGCGGATGCCTCCTAGTCGCCTGTCACGACTAAAAGCAATCCCTCAAAACGTCCGGGTGACCGGACGGCCAAAGGGGAGCGCATTGACAGCTCTTTGAAAAAGCCCGTTTCCTTTTTCGAGAAATCGAATATAGAGGAGATTTTTGTATGTGTGGAATTGTAGGAATGATTGGGAATACCGGAGCGAAGGAAATCCTTCTCAAAGGTTTAGAGAAACTCGAGTACCGCGGTTATGACTCGGCAGGTCTTGCGTTGATGCACGATAACGTCAACGTTCATAAAGAAGTCGGTCGCATCGCTGCGCTACGCGAAGTCGTCCCAGCAGAAGTAGACGGATTGATTGGAATCGGCCACACACGTTGGGCGACACACGGGGTACCGAGCGTACCGAACGCCCACCCGCACCAAAGCACGACAGGCCGCTTCACGCTCGTCCACAACGGCGTCATCGAGAACGACGAGCAGATCAAGGCGACGCTCGACGCACCGTTCCTCTCAGAGACGGACACGGAAGTCATCGTCCAGTTGATGGAAAAGAACTTCGTCGAACTCGGCGACGTTGAAGCGGCGTTCCGTAAGACGCTCTCAGAGCTCCACGGCTCGTACGCGATCGCGATGATCGACTCAGAGGACCGCGAACGCCTCTATATCGGTAAGAACAAGTCGCCGCTCCTCGTCGGACTTGGTGATGGCACGTTCAACGTCGTCGCGTCGGACGCGATGGCGATGCTCCAAGTGACGGATCAGTACCTCGAGCTCCACGACGGCGAGATCGTCATCTTGACGCGTGAGTCGGCGACGATCAAGACGCTCGACGGTGAAATCCTCGAGCGCGCCCCGTACACGGCCGAGATCGATGCGTCAGACATCGAGAAGGGCACGTACGCGCACTACATGTTGAAGGAGATGGACGAGCAACCGGCCGTCATCCGCAACATTATCCAACACTACCAGAACGACAATGGCGACATCGAGCTCACAGAAGGCGTCCGTTCGCTCGTCTCGGAAGCGGACCGCATCTACATCGTCGCTTGTGGCACGAGTTACCACGCTGGTCTCGTCGGCAAGCAATTGATCGAGCGCGTCGCTGGTGTGCCGACTGAAGTGCACGTCGCTTCAGAATTCGGTTACAACATGCCGCTCCTCACGGAGAAACCATTGTTCCTCTTCATCTCACAATCAGGTGAGACGGCCGACAGCCGTGCCGTCCTCGTCGAAGTGAAGAAGCGCGGCTACAAGGCGCTCACACTCACGAACGTTGCCGGTTCAACGCTGTCGCGTGAAGCGAATGAGACGATGCTCCTCCATGCTGGCCCTGAGATCGCGGTCGCGTCGACGAAAGCGTACACGGCGCAAATCGCCGTGCTCGCGATCCTCGCTTACGACATCGCTCGTGCGAACGGGAAGAAGCTTCCGTTCGACCTCATGACGGAACTCGCTCGCATCGCGACGATCATGGATTCGGTCATGGCTCAAAAAGAGATTTTCGAACAGCTTGCTGACAAGTTCTTGAAAGAATCACGTAACGCGTTCTTCCTCGGTCGTGGGATGGACTCATACGTTGGTCTTGAAGGCGCGCTCAAGCTTAAAGAGATCTCGTATATCCAAGCGGAAGGCTACCCAGGCGGTGAGCTCAAGCACGGACCGATCGCGTTGATCGAAGACGGCACACCGGTCATCACGCTCGTCTCGCAACCGAACACGCACCTCAACATCCGTGGAAACATCAAGGAAGTTGTCGCTCGTGGCGCCGTTGCCTGCACGATCTCGATGGAAGGCATGGAACACGAGAGTGATTCATTCGTCTTGCCACGTGTCGAGCCGTTGCTCACACCACTCGTAACAGTACTCCCGCTTCAACTCATCTCATATTACGCTGCACTCGCGCGTGACTGTGATGTCGACAAGCCACGTAACTTGGCGAAGTCAGTAACGGTAGAATAAACAGTGAAGCCAGGATTTTTAAATCCTGGCTTTTTGTGAGGAAAAATACAAAAGAGGATACCTTGCTGTATAATATAACCAGTTGATTCAAAGAAACACAAACATAAACTTTAATTGAAGGAAATGAGGATTTAGCATGATGCAAGAGTTAAAACGTCGCGCGACCGAAGCAACGCGTGGCAAAATGCTTTCGTTGATGATGGGTTCATTTTTGATTGCCGCATTCATGGAGATGCAATTATGGACGGACCCGTACATACAGTTTTCCTGGTTGTCGTTCCTCCCGCTATTGCTCATCGCCTTGACGGCTCCGCTTTCGATTGGATACAAATGGATTGTCTTAGACGTGATCCGCGGACAACAAATTGTGTGGGCTCGTTTAATCGATCCGTTCCGAGAGAATTATTTACGTCACGTTCTAGTCACCGTATTATTGGGGATCTATCAACTTGGATGGTTGTTGTTGTTCATTATTCCTGGAATCGTGAAGTATTTTTCTTACGCGTTTACGTATTTCCTTTTACAAGACGATCCCGAGTTGTCGGCGAATGAAGCCATCACAAAATCCCGGGATATGATGAATGGTCATAAGAAAGAAGCATTATATTTAATTTTGCCATTTTTTATTGTAACTACGATTGGATGGATTGCGCTCATAGTCGTCGAAGTCTTTAATCCGCTGTATTGGATTTTGACGCTCGGGATGCCATGGCTTTATCCTTTCATCGATCGTCGCTTTGCTGTCTTCTACGAAGAAACGAAACGAGAGTATGACGAACAGTGGAACCGATCGGCGTGAAACGCATCGAGACCGGATGGCACTCTCACCGTCATGGTACAATCTTCCTGAAAGAGGGGGAATGCATATGAACATCGGAATCATCGGGGCCGGACTGAGCGGAATTGTTGCAGCACGTGAACTCGTCCGGCACGGACATACGGTTGAACTGATTGAGAAGAGCCGGAGCGTCGGTGGACGCTTGGCGACCCGACGGATCGGGGACGGGAAAGCCGATCACGGGGCCGTCTATTTCACCGTGCGCGGGGAAGCACTCAAACAGGCGGTCGCCGATTGGGTCGAGCGGGACTGGGTCCGCGTCTGGTACGCCGACCCGCATCCGCGTTACGTCGCCCGTGACGGCATGAACGCGCTCGCCAAACAGTTGGCCGACGGCTTGACCGTCCAATTGAACGAACGGGTCGAGGCGGTCAGTATGGAGAGTGGGACGGTCGTCGTCACGACAGACGTGGCGACGCGCCACTATGACCGTCTCCTCATCACGTCACCGCTCCCACAGACGTTCGAGCTCCTCGCTGACTTATCGAGTCAGGTGGCTGAGTCGTTGCGTGAGCTGACTTACGCCCCGACGTTCGTCGGGTTGTTCGAGTTCGCGGGCGACACCCAAATCGGTGCGGACGGGATTATCGACACGGACTTGGCACCTGGTCTGTTGAAAATCATCAACAACCGGCAAAAAGGCATCTCGACGTCAGAACTCGTCAGCGTCTACATGGATGAGGCGTGGAGTGAAGCTTGGTATGAGCGTCCTGCTAAAGACACGCTTCTAGAAATCGAGCGGTTGCTAACAACCGTGACCGGAGACGCACCGATTCAGTCGAGACAGTTGAAGCGGTGGCGCTACGCCCAGGCGACAGACGTCTGGCACGAGCCTTACTATAAATTGAACGACGCACCGATTTACTTGGCGGGCGACGTCTTTCTCGAGCCGGACGACGCTTCAGGGCGGACCCGGTTCGAAAGTGCGTACGTCTCGGGTCTCCGCGTTGCGGCAGCGATGCGGTCCTAAACCTTCTGCGGAAGGTTTTTTTGATCACGACGATACGATTTTGAGAAAGGAGGCGTTGATTACGTGAATCGGGTGAGTCTTAAACCGTTGCGCATACAGGACGAAACCGCACTGTACACGTTTGAATGTGAGAACCGTCCCTATTTCGAGCGTTACGTTCCGAGCCGTGGAGACACGTACTATGAACCTGAAGCATTTCGTCAGAAGTTGGAACGTTTGTTGGCCGAACAAGTGAACGGGGATGGATATTATTATTTGATTTGGCATGGTGAGTCCATCGTGGGGCGTCTCAACGTCCATCATGTCAATTTCGAGACCGGGGAAATCGGCTATCGAATTGGTGGGGACTATGTAGGTCGTGGATATGCCACCGCAGCCCTTCAGCAATTACTTACGCTTAACCTTCCTCGATTCACACGATTGACTGCCAAGACGATGACAGATAATAAGGCGTCCCAACACGTCTTGATGCGTTCTGGCTTTTCTCGTGAAGATGAAATACATCAGATGGAATGGGAAGGACGATTCTTATCTTTTTACACATACGTTTACGAAATGGACAGATGAAGCGCCTACTTCATCGGTCTTTTTATTTGACCTCGTCTAGTTTAGGGCATAAACTATCTTTAACTAGTTTAGGGGGTAAACCAAAATGAAAGAATTGATGCGGGAGGCCGTCCAACTATTTGAAGAAGTCATGTTCCAAGGAGCGGAACATGTCATTGAGGCGATGGAAGGCGACGTCTGGCGGGAGTATTCGCGTGAACAGCTCCAACTATTAAAACTGCTCGAACAGTTCGGCCCGATTCAAGCGGGTCAGTTGGCGATGAAACAAGGTGTGCATAAAAGCGCCGTTTCAAACCGTTTAAAAAAACTCGTTGAGAAACAGCTCGTCGTCAGTCGGCGCGGGCAAGACCAACGCGAACGGTTGATCGAACTGACAGCGGCGGGACAACACGTCGTCGAACAGGCAGATACGGCCGTCTACCATTATGTCGAGTCACTACTCGACGGGAAAATAGATGAGGCAGAGATCGAACAGTTCGTCCGGACGTTCCGGAAAATCAAAGAGCTGCTTCGAATTGGGGAGGAATAACACGTGCGCAAAATTATTCAATGGCGCTTCGGCATCTTGATCGGTCTCATCGTGTTGACGGCGGCCTTGTTCGTCGCGGCACCAAACTTGACCGAGCAGGCAGAACAGGCGGGAAGTTTCCAACTGTCTGAAGACATGGACTCGCAACGCGCGCAAGATATTTTAAACGCTGCGGGCAAGAGCGATAAGACGATTTCGCTCGTCTATGAGTTTGAAGCGCTCGGAGACGCTAAACGGGCCGATATTGCCCGGGTAATCGATGAGCTGGAACAAAATGATACGGTCGTCAAAGATGTGCTCGATCCGTTCGAGAACGCCGAGACGGAGGCACAACTCGTCTCGGAAGATGAACGTATCGTCCTCGTCCCGATCACGGTCGAAGGATCGATGGAGGACATCAACGCTTTCGCGGACGATGTCCGTGAGAACATCCTTCCGACAGACGAGACCGTCTACATCACAGGTGAAGAAATCATCAACAACGATGTGAACTTGAGTGCGCAGGAAGGGTTGAAGAAGACCGAGATCATCACGGTCGTGTTGATCTTCGGACTGCTCTTGCTCGTGTTCCGTTCAATCGTGACCCCGTTTATTCCGTTGATCGCGGTCGGGTTCACCTATCTCCTCAGCCAATCGTTCGTCGCGTTCTTCGTCGACTGGTTCGGTTTCCCGGTCTCGAACTACACACAAATTTTCCTCGTGGCGATTTTGTTCGGGATTGGGACCGACTACTGCATCCTGCTGCTTAGCCGGTATAAAGAAGAACTCAGTGCCGGGCACGCGATCGAGGACGCCATCGTCAACACGTATAAGACGGCTGGACGGACGGTGCTCATTAGTGGTCTCGCCGTATTCGTCGGCTTCGCCGCGATCGGATTTGCCGATTTCCCGATCTTCAAGTCGGCCGTCGCGGTCGCGGTCGGGATTGCCGTCTTGTTGCTTATCTTGTTCACGGTTGTGCCGTTCTTTATGGCGACGCTCAAGAATCGCTTGTTCTGGCCGTCGAAAAAAGCAGGCGAGCATCACGACAGCAAGCTGTGGGCCGGATTCAGCCGCATCTCGGTCAATCGTCCGTTCGTCTCAATCCTTGTCGTCGCACTGATCACCGTGCCGGTGTTGTTCACGTACGACGATGCCCGGTCGTTCAATACGGTCGATGAGATCGGTGACGATTACGACTCGGTGCGCGGTCTCAATTTGATCTCGGAAGGGTTCGGACAAGGTGAATCGCTCCCGGTTCAAATTATCTTGAAGCAAGAGTCGGAACTGACCGAGTCGGATATTCCGTACATCGAGAAGTTCGCGAGCGAATTAGAAAAAGTCGATGGTGTGAGCGGTGTCCGTTCGATCACACGTCCGACCGGTGACGTCATCGATGATTTTTATGTCGATACGCAACTCGAACAAGTGAGTTCAGGGCTTGCCGAGGCAGAGACCGGTCTCGGTGACGTGCAAGACGGACTCTCTCAAGTCGAAGCTGGCCTTCAAGCGGTCGTCGGTCAACTGCCGGCTGGCACGACGAACGCCGGGGCGCCGCTCGTAGAAGCGGCGACAGGACTCGGCCAACTGAACGCCCAACTCGGTTTGATCGGACAAGGCCTTGCGGCGACGCAAAACATCCCGGCGACCGTGGCGCAACTGCAACAAGTGTCTGGTGGTCTCAGTCAGATCGAGGCGGGTATCAATGAAGCAGCGTCTGTGTTGACGGCGCAAGGTGCGCAAGTCGGTGAGCTCGGATCGGGACTCGGCCAACTCGCGACTGGTGTCGGTGAAGCGAACGCTGGGCTCGCGCAAATCGAAACCGGTCTTGGCGACGCGGTGGCGTTCCTCTCGGCACTCAGTGAAGCGGACAGCCTGCGTGATACGGGCGTCTATTTACCGGAAGGAACGCTCACGTCAGATGAGTTCGCCCCGGCCGTCGAACGTTACGTGTTCGACGAGGGGACGGCGACACAACTCGAGGTCATCCTTGATATGGACCCGTACTCGCCGGAAGCAATCGATACGGTCGAAACGTTGAAACAGACGATGGAACGTGTCGTCACGGACACCCCATTTGATGACGCGACCATCGGTTACGCCGGGATTTCAAGCATTAACAGCGATTTAAACGAGACATCGACAAACGACTTCAATCGGACCGTCGCCATCATGCTCGTGACGCTGTTCGTCGTTTTGA
This sequence comes from Exiguobacterium sp. SH31, assembly GCF_001816105.1. Lineage (NCBI taxonomy): Bacteria > Bacillati > Bacillota > Bacilli > Caryophanales > Exiguobacterium > Exiguobacterium sp. SH31. The sequence goes on along the minus strand of NZ_LYTG01000044.1, from coordinate 85,326 downwards.
CGATACTATTCCGTTCGATGATCATGCCGCTCTATATGATCGGGTCACTGTTGCTCACGTACTACACGTCAGCGGCGATCACGGAGCTCATCTTCGTTGAAGGGCTCGGTTATGACGGCATCAGCTGGGCCGTACCGTTCTTCGGGTTCGTCATGTTGATCGCGCTCGGCATCGACTACTCGATCTTCCTACTCGATCGGTTCCGTGAAGAATCGATTAACGGGATGACGGTACGTGACGCGCTCGTCCACGCCATGACGAAGATGGGGACGGTCATCATGACGGCGGCCGTCATCCTCGCCGGGACGTTCGGGGCGATGATTCCGTCTGGTGTACTCAGCCTCGTCCAGATTGCGACAATCGTCATCACCGGTCTGTTGTTGTACGGGTTGATCGTGCTGCCGCTTCTCATCCCGGCGATCACCGTATCGTTCGGAGATGGTGTCTGGTGGCCGTTCAAACGAAAGAATAAATGACTAAACAAGACGTCATTCAATTAAACTGTCCCTCAATTGTTAAGTACAAATGACAATTTGAGGGACAGTTTTTATTTGTTTAGTCAATGTAATAAAAATAGCGAAAAACAAACTTCATATTGGAAAAAATGCACCGAAGTATAGTGTAGATCTCTATTCTACTGAAAGAAGGCAACAATCATGGTGAATCATTTTGAAAAAATAAGTTCGTTGTTAGTATCTCGTATGTTGATCGTTTTATTTTTCCTCTCTTATCCGATTATGGGTGTTTTGTACTGGATCGGGGAGCTCGCCGGACAAGACGCAGTCAGTTTTATTGTGGTGGGGAGTGTCATTCAGATTGGATCATGGCTCGGCCATCGCTTCTATGTAGAGCATGCTTGGTTGAAGTATGGGCTCGTCACATTGATGTACATTTCGGCTTCAGCGATTATTTTGACGCTACCAGGTGCGGCGATTCAAAATGTCGTCTTTCTTTACATCGTATTGACGTTGATCTACTTGAATCGGCATCTTGTACTGTACAGTAGCATGCTCGCGCTGATCGTCTCGGTCGTAGCTGTGTTAACCGGGCGCTTTTCATTTGCAACGCCGCTCGACCTCGTCATTTGGTTCACGGTGCTCACAATGGCTTTGTCTGGCGCGTACTTTGTGTCATTCTTTGGCGCAAAGTTGTTGCATGAGACATTCGCGCAGCAAGAGAAAGCAGAACAACATGCAGGGGAAATCGAGCTGACAATGGCGAAAACGACAGCGAGTGCGACTACGCTTCACGGAGCTGTCTTCACGATGAATGATTCAGTCGAGTCAGTCACAAATGCTTCAGAACAGGTGACGGAACAAATCAGTTCGATGACGAAACGGACATCTGAACAGGCAGGTCTTATTCAAACTGTCGCTTCACAAATCCATTCAACTGTACAGGCGTTTGAACGAATGCAGCAGCAGCTCCAGGAGACAACGTCTCAAGTAAGTGGCGTCTTGCAGGACGCTCACGTCTCGCATGAAAACATGGACTCGACAGAACGGTCGCTCGCTGAACTGAACTTAAGTATCGGTGAAGTCAATCATGCGTTTAAAGGGTTGGCGGAGCGCTTCCAAGAAGTACGGACCATCACGGGGACGATTCAGCAGATTTCATCTCAGACGAACCTCCTGTCGCTCAATGCTTCAATTGAAGCGGCGCGAGCGGGTGAGCACGGGAAAGGGTTTGCCGTCGTTGCGTCCGAGATTCGAAATTTGTCGGCTCAAACCGCCCAAGCCTCATCTCAAATCAATGATATTATCCAACTCGTCATGCAAGAGGTACAAGTGACGGAACGGGCAATCGATGGCAGTACAGAACGTTTGTCGACGCAGGAAGAACAAGTCCGTAAGAGCGGGACGTCGATTCTCTCCATGATTCAAACGACAGGGACGGTAGCGAGCACGGTAGATGAGACATCGACCCAGCTCCAAGTCGTCGCATCAGAACTGAACAAAGTCCATCAAGTGACGGGCCAAATGTCAGCACTGATGACAGCTCTCGAAGAGAACGGTCAAGACGTGCATGTGTTGACGACGTCGCAGCAACAGGCGTTGGCTTCGTTAAAGGATCAAATTGCAGAATTGAACGAGATTGCGAACGAACTCGTCTAAATGATGGACACGCCTTGAAAATAGGCGTGTCCATTTGCGTATACATCTCTTCTAAAACGGGAAAAGTTTTGCGTCAGTCCTAAAATGAGGAGGAACGATCAATGGAAATTACGATCACAGCTATTTTAAAGGCTCACCCGGGCAAAGAGAGTGAGTTGCGTCAAGCACTCGATCAGGTCATCCCGCCGTCGCGGCAGGAAGAAGGGTGCATCACCTACGTGTTACACGAGTCGATCGATGCGCCGGGTACGTTCGTGTTCTATGAAAAGTATCGGGACGAGACGGCGCTCGACCATCATATCAACTCAGCCCACTACCAAGCGTATCGGCAAGCTGCCGAGACGTTACTCGCTGTCCGTGACGTGTACCGTTTGCAAGAGGTCTGAAAGGAGACAGTCCGATGATCACGCAACCGATTATTCCGTGTATTTGGTTCGAGCAAGACGTCGAAGCGATTGCCGATTGGTACGCCTCGATATTTCCGGATTCATTCGTCGACTATACGACGAAACTTATCGACACTCCGCCTGGTGAGACGACGGTCGTCACGGTCTCACTCTTTGGTCAGTTCTTTCAACTGCTCGGTGCCGGTAACTTGAAGGAGCGGAATCCGTCCTTCTCCTATATGGTCTCGCTCCCGACGTCAGAAGAAGTCGATACGCTGTGGGACAAGTTATCAGACGGTGCTGACGTGCTCACGCCGCTCGACACGTACGACTTTAGTGAACGTTACGGCTGGTTGAAAGACAAGCACGGCGTCTCTTGGCAAATCATGCACAACGGTGGCATGGACATCCAGACGGTGACGCCGTGTCTGTTATTCGTCGGTGAGGCGTTCGGCCGGGCCGAGGCGGCGATGGACGATTGGGTCACAGTGTTCCCGGACTCGTACGTACTCGACGATCAGCTGATCCGTTACGATAAAGACGATGGCCCAGAATTAGAAGGGAAGTTGAACTACGCCCGTTTCGTCTTATCTGGACGTGAGTTCGTCGTCATGGACAGTGCCGAGCATCACCAGTTCGCTTTCAACGAGATGCAGTCGCTGATCGCGTTTTGTGAGACACAAGACCAAATCGATGCGTATTGGGATGAACTATCGTCCGTACCTGAAGCCGAACAATGCGGTTGGCTACAGGACCGCTACGGCGTCTCCTGGCAAATCGTGCCGTGGGAGATGGAAGAGATGCTGACGACCGGCACGCCGGAACAGTTGGCGCGGGTAACGGCAGCGTTCTTGCCGATGAAGAAGATCGATCTGGCCGAGTTGCGGAAAGTATATTGAAACGAATCATGCCGCCCTTAACGAATCGGGGCGGCATGGTTTTATTCGCGTTTCTTTTTAGAGAGTGCGTCTTTCTCGATGATCGTATCGGACAGACGTAGCTGTTCGGCCGCTTCGTCGATGAAAGGCTCACATTGACTGAGCGGTAGCTCGTCTCCTGTCTCGACCGCGTAACACGTCCCGTTTCCGATGGGCTCGGTCAAGTTGGGAACATAGTAGAGCGTGTCGTACCGGAACGACCCGTTACGGAACACGGTCAAGTTCGGTTCGTCGTCGAGCAGCGGGCTGCCGAGCATGTAGGCGGGCTCCATCCCGAGCAACTCTAGGATGGTCGGGGCGATGTCCGTTTGACCGCCGCTCGCTTCGATCGTTCGACCTTCGTTCAAGTTGGCTGGTTTGATGTAGAGCGGAACAGAACGGTCGAGCTGAAACAGTTCGACGGCCGAATCGGCGTTCTCTTGCTCGGCCATCTCGTCACCTGCTGAGGCCAGGCCGCTGTCATGATCGCTATAAAAGACGACTAACGAATTATTCCACGTCCCGTTCGCCTTCAATTGATCGACCATCAATCCGACGGCCGCGTCGACGTAATGGATGGTATGGTAATAGTTTTGAAGCAGCGGATCGTCATATCCGGTCAAGTCCAAACGCTTCTCTTCTTCCGGAATGTCGTACGGCGTATGGCTCGTCAAAGCGACCATGAACGCATAAAACGGTTCTGCTAACGTGTCCATCGCTTCGACGGAAGTGGTCAAGAAGTCTTTGTCGTTAAGTGCCATGCCGATCACGTCCTGAGCGGGGTAATCGTCTTTGCTGAAGAAATGATTGAAGCCGATATTGTCGTAGACGTTGTCGCGGTTCCAAAACGTTTTATCGAACGCATGCATCGCGGCCGTATCATAGCCGGCTTGGCGCAAACGTTCAGGTAAGGCGTCAAACGTATGGTCACCGTACTGGGTGTACACTGAACCGGATTTGACGGGATAGAGCGAGGTGTTGACCGTGAATTCTGCGTCCGACGTCCGGCCTTCGTGCGTCTGATGATAGAAGTTCGGGAAGTACAACATCTCGTCACGAAGCGCGTTCAAGTTCGGTGTCAGTTCCTGTCCGTTGATCGTCTGGCCGATCACCGACGTCTGGAACGACTCGAGCTGCAGCATGATGACGTTCGTATCAGCCGTTGTCTCGACGTCGGTTGGAGCCGAGGTACCGAGCCGCGTCTCTTCTTGTGCGGTTAAGCCGTCTCCGAAGCCGAGTTGGTCGCCGATGCCACGGAACAAGTCGAGGCCGTGATACCCCCAAAAGCCGTACTCGTAATATTCACGCATGTTCGAAATCGGTGCTTGCTCGTCACCATTCGGCTGACTGACGGTTAACGGAACGACGAAGGCGGCCAAGCCGACGACAAAACCGGCAGCGGCGATCCGGCGGTTTTTTCCTGTGCCTTGCGCAGGTCTTTTTCTCATATAGACGAGGACAGCGGTATAAAGCACCAAGTCCACGAACAATAGAAAGTCGGTCGGTTGAATCAACGTCAGGAAGCCGCCGCCGACGTCGCCCATCTGACCAACGTCTGACAAAAGCGCGACCGACAACAGATTGCCGAAATAGCGGTAATACCAGACGTCGGAGATGAGGAGTGTACTGTGTAGAAACAGCGAGGCGAATAAAATCCAGCGCCGTGTTTTCGTCTTCACGAGCAACGCCCAGCTCGTCATCATGAGAATCATCCCGATGTTGACGAGTAAAAAATGAACGTTGAACGCGCTCGCGGTCAAGACGCTGAACAAAAATAGTTTGGCAAGTGATAGTGACAGATAACTCCAATAATCAAGATATTTCATAAATAGCCTCCAAACGGTACGTACACGTCGTATTCTTTTTCATGTACCTGTTCGTAGGTGGCGGGAAACATGGGGGTGTGCGATGCGGACGAAAAAAAGCGAGGCGAGCGCCTCACTTGATCAAAAACGTGTCCCGAAGCTCGATGATCGTGCCTTCCGGGGCTTTTAGTTTGCTCAAATGTCCGTCGACGACGAAGTAGATGTTGCCGCCATGTTTCGGCAAGAACGTGACACCGAGCGCCTCGAGCCGACGGACTTCCGCTTCAAGGTCATCGACGTACAAGGCGAAGTGAACGGGTCCGGCCGCATGTTTCGAATACGGCGATAACGTCTCGTCGGTCTTCGCCGTCTGGAGTTCGATATAGAAGTCGCCGAGCTTGAGCCAACTGTTGAACGCCCGGGTATGGAAGTTGGGTGACTCTTGGACGAGCTCAAAACCGAGCGTTTCATAAAATTGCTTTGACGCCGCATAGTCGGGCGTTTGGATACAGAGATGGTGGATTTGTTTCATCGTGTCACTCCTTTGCTTTTATTTTAGCGAATAGGAGCCTGAAGCGGAACTTTTCTTGAACGAAGACGTATACGACACCGAGGAGGGATACATATGGAAATCCAATACGAATTGACGGAAGAAGACTACATTCACTTCAACTTGAGTCATATTAGACGTTCAAAGATAGGAAAGAGGATGCTATTCCTGCAGCGCATCATCGGGCCCGTCATCATTTTAAGTGGTGGCGCTTTGACGTTCGCGACACTGTTTCAAGATACGAGCTGGTGGCTGTTTGGGGTATATGGCGTCATCAGCCTCCTCTGGTTCCTGTATTATCCGAAGTATTTTGAACGGCATATCCGAAAACAAACGAAGCGGATGATTCAAGAACGAAGCAATGAAGGCATGATCGGCCCGCATACGATGGATCTGGATGAAGACGGTCTTCGTGACAAAAATGCGTTCGGGGAGACGAAAGTCTCATGGAGCGGCATCAAGGAAGTCGTCGAGGAAGCCGATTATGTGTATTTGTATAACTCGTCGGTCAGCGCCTACATCTTGCCGAAACGCGGGCAGGACATGGAGGAGGTACAACGATGGCTACCGATGCGTTGACGATTCAACCGATTGATGAGACGAACTTGGATGCGGTCGTCGCCTTGACCGTCGCACCTGGTCAGGCCCGCTTTATCGAAACGAACGCGGAATCGCTCCGCGAGATGGACGTCGACGTCAAGTACGCGTGGACGTGCTACGCGCTCTGTCGAGACAATCAACCGGTCGGCTTCATGATGGTCGGGGCCGAGAACAAGGTGGAGCGTTACGTCTGGCTCGACCGCTTTATGATTGATATGGATGAGCAAGGGAAAGGCATCGGGTCAACATTTTTGCAACTTGCGATTGAGTGGATGCAAGAGCGATTTGATGTCGATGACATCATCCTCAGTCTCCATCCGACGAACGAACCAGCGAAACGGTTTTATGCGAAGGGCGGATTTGAGGACAGTGGCTTGATTGATGAAGCGAACGGGGAAGAGATTTGGGTGTATCACGTGAAGCAGGGACAGCCTTCCTAAGTCGGCCGTCCCTGTTTTGGTGGTTGTTGTTCAATTATCGCTTCACCGTGAGTGGACGCAACTGTTTGACCCGCGCCAAGACGATCCAGCCGAGGATGGCTCCGGTCACGCTCGAGGCGAGGAAGGCCGGGAAGAAGAACAGCGCCCCAAACTCAGAACCCATTAAGATTTTCGCGTACGGGACGGCGATGAGCGAGGCAATGACGCCCGTCCCGATGACTTCACCGAGCGCAGCGAAAGCGACCCGGTTCGTCCGCACGTAAAATAGTCCGGCAAGCAAGGCGCCGATCATACCACCTGGGAAGGCGAGCAACGACCCGGTCCCGGTCATGACACGGACGAGTCCGGTCACGAACGCGACGAGGACGGCACCAATCGGACTGACGGTGACGGCGGCGATGACGTTCACCATATGTTGCACCGGATAGGCCCGGGCGACACCGGTCGGGATGGAGATGAACAGGGAGCCGATGATGGCGATGGCGATGAGCATCGCCATCCAAGTGAGTTGTTGAATACGCATGAAGTGTCTCCTTTCAAAATGAAAACGCCACTTCTCCAAGTGGAAAAGTGGCGTGGACAGACAGACGTATCCAAGCCACTTCCCTACGCTGGTATGAGCCAGATCAGGTTCGAAGGGTCCGGCAGTTGCCGTCTCAGCCCGAAGGCTCCCCTAGTGGTCGTTTATTGGTTTGAGTATAGCATACCGTTATTTTGTTGCCTCAATTTTTCGCGGTCGGAAGATGAAATAAATGATACCGCTATACAGGGCGTATAAAAACAGGGAAAACACGAGATTGATGAGCCACGGGAGTGTACCCATAAATACGGTGACCGAGGCGTTACGGAACCAGCCGAGTGAAAGACATAGTCCGACAAAGCTGAGCACGATCGTCGTCCAAAAGCTGATATCTGGACGCCTCGACACGCGGCGAACGACTAGACCGATTATGAAGCTGAAGACAGCCGTCGTACCTAAATACATATAGAGTAACGCATCAACCGGGTATGAATAATAGACAACGTCCATATTATTTCCTCCTAAACGAAGTGTGGTGAAAGGAAGTGAGGTCAGTGAGGAGTGCGATCCCATGGCGTGACGAGTCTTACCGTGAACAGTTCGAGCACTGGCTCGATGGCCATGTGCCAGGCGTGACGTGGCGGGTTGTGAAAGATACGGATTTGACATACTTGATGTATGGAGAGTACGGAGCAGACCGTTACTACGCCAAGGCGGTGACAGCAATTAGTGATGGCGAGGCCGAACTGTCGATGCATCTAGCCGAACGGCATCCGGGACTGGTCCCGGAGGTCATCGCCATTGACGCGGCACGCAACTGGCTACTTATGCGAGACATCGGCGGGGATGCACTTCGCGAATACCCTAAGCACAGTCGGTACGAAGCGGCTGTGCGTCAATATGCGAAACTACAGAGAAAAGAAGCGAATTACATGGATACTCTTTTGGCCTACGGCATCCCGGACCGGTGTCCGGCTCGTCTAAAAGAAGAGATACGGACGTATTTACCCGAGTTATGTACGGGGTTAGATCGAGATAAGGCAGAGGCGGTGCTGGCGCTCCAAGACGAACTCCTCACCATGTGCGACGAGCTCGCGACGGGTATGCCGATGAGTCTCGAGCACGGCGATTTACATTGCGGCAACATCTTTTGGCGCGAACAGACGGATGACTTATGTATTCTCGATTGGGGCGATGCGACCGTCACCCATCCGTTCTTCAGCGTCCGTGTGTTTTGGAACGCGCTCTACGACTTGTTGCCGGAAGACGATGAAGTCGCCTGGTATGAACAGATTCAGAAGATGCGTACCGTCTACTTGGCTGAGTGGGAAGATGTGGCGCCTCGGGACTTGCTATGGCGCCATTTGTTGATCGCTGAAGAGCTCGGTTGCGTATATCGGGCGCTGTCGTGGCATATATATGTGACCAACTATCGGTATGATCCGTCCGAGTCAGCCGATAAACCGGCCCAATGGCTCAACTTGTTCCTCGAGTATCGGGACTTGAAACGTCGCGGTACGTGATCACTCATTCTTCTCGAGCAGGTTTTCATAATCCGTCTCGTTCCAAAACAGCTGGGCGATTGACTCCGGTGCTTTCAAAATCTCACCGTCTTGGTCGTAGACGATGGCGTAGCCGTTTTCGATCTCAAAGACGATCAAGTCGGCCGTCACTTCCTTGACGCCGTTCCCGGCAATGATGACGTTCTCGATTGGGTCGCGTGCGACTTGAACTCCCCATTCGTCGAGCTCGACGATGAGCGCTGACGTGTAGGCATGGCGGTCGTAAATCGATTGAAACTCGTCTTGCGTCAATGTGACGTCGGTCGGGGGGGCACTCGTCCCGTATTTGCGCTTCTCAATCTCCTCAACGAATTGCGTGAACGACTCTTCTTGCCAAAAGAGCGGTGCGACCGACTCGGGACCGTTGGCGATCTCACCGTCTTCATTCTCATAGACGGTCGCGTACGTGCCGTCGTCGAGCTTGAACGGATAAATATCGGCGTATGTATGATGGATCCCGTCCCCGGCGATGACGACGCGTTCGAACGTCTCACGGAACGGTGTTAGCCCTTGGGTTTCGAGCGCTGCTAACAAGTCTTGGGCAGTCTCGTGTTGGTCAAAGACGTCTTTGAAATCTTCTCGTGTCCATTCGATCGTCGCTTCTTCATCTTGTTCGTTCATATCAGGAGAGACGATTGGTTGCTCGGCTTGATCGGTACAACCTGTCAGCAAGAACGCGCTTAAGCCAAGTAGTCCTAACCGTTTCATAAAACAACCCCCTAGTAAGTTACATTATTTCCCTATTTTACATTAGCGTAGCATGTATGAAATAGGATGAGAACCTGGATACTTTCTCATCTAGGGCAAATGCAATCGCTACCTCGTCTGGTTCAATCAACACAATCTGTACGATTGAACAGGGAAATGTCGACTTTTGGCGAACACATTTAGGAAACCGGTCTAAAGGAGAGAGAGAGATGCCAAAACGAAAATTTGCCAATCGTCGTGATTGGGAACGAATATTAAAAAATCGATACGCACAAATGGAGGTGCAGGACGATCGCTTCTCGGGCACCGTCGCCCTCTTCCAAATTGACGCCGTCCGAGCCCCGCAATATAAGATGCATCAAGGAGAGGAGTTCATCGTCGCCGACGCAGGTTATGCGTGGCTCCAGTACTTCTCAGAACATGAACCGTTCGGGGTGACTGTCATGTTCGACGACCGGGGCAACATCGTCCAATGGTACATCGATATCGTTGAAGGGATTGGGTATGAGGATGGGATTCCGTACATGGATGACCTCCTGCTCGACATTCTCATCTTCCCGAACGGTGACGTCGTCCGTAAAGACGAGGATGAGTTCGAAGCGGCAGCCAAGTCAGGTGAGCTCACGCCGGAGATGGTCGACCGTGGCTGGCGTGATTTCAAGGCGACGCTCGATCGGATCGAACGCCGCGACTTCGTCTATTTTGATTTAGCGAACGAGCATTACGAGCAGTTGAAGCAAAAGCTTTGAGTCTTCCCGTACTGCTTTTGGTACAGTGTAAGAACAGGGGGGAAGATAGATGAAACAAATTGATCTCGAGAAGTGGTCGCGTAAAAAGCATTATGAGTTTTTCAAGGCGTTTGACGCCCCGCATTTCAACGTGACGGCGAACGTCGACGTGACGAAGCTACATACGTTCGCGAAGACGCGCGGACAGTCATTTTTCAAGCTGTTCTTATACGGCGTGGTGAAGACGGCGAACGCCATCCCGGAACTTAGGTACCGGATGCGCGGTGACGTGGTCGTCGAGCATGATGTCGTCCATCCATCGTTCACCGTCATGATGGATAATGACGTCTTCAATTTCTGTACGGCGACGTATAAAGACGCGTTTCCCGACTTCATGGAGGAAGTGGCCGTGCGGATGAGCGGGGCGAAACGAGAAGTCGTCGTCGGAGATGACGAGCCGGACAGCCTGCTCTATATTACGAGCGTGCCTTGGCTCACGTTCACGAGCATCAGTCATCCGACGAATGACCAACAGCACGATAGCGTTCCGCGGATCGCCTGGGGCAAATTCACGAAAGTTGGCGACCGGATGATGATGCCGCTCTCGGTTCAAGCGCACCACGCGCTCGTCGACGGCGTCCATGTCGGGAAATATTATGAGAAACTGCAAGCGTGGCTAGATGATTTGAGCGACCTTCACGTCAAACAGCCTGAAGAGGTCGGACTCGACGAGGCGATCCGCCTGCGCGAGAACGGAGAGCTCGAGCGGGCGAAGCAGCTGTTGCTCATGCTGTTGCGTCAAGATGAGAAGAATCCACGACTCCACGCGCAATGTGCCTGGTGTTATGACTCGCTCGGCGAAGAGCGTCAAGCCGTCCCGCACTATGAGCGGGCCATCCGACTCGGTCTGAGCGGTCACGAGCTCAGTGAGACGTATATCGGGCTCGGCAGCACGTACCGTGCGCTCGGTCGTTACGAGGATGCCGAGGAGCTGTTTGCTAAGGCGATCGAACAGTTCCCTGACATCGCTGCCTTGAAAGTGTTCCAAGCGATGACGCGTTACAACCTCGGACAGCATCAGGAAGCGACCGGTGCGTTGCTCGAGCTGCTCGTGAGTCCGCAGCCGGATGACAGCATTCAACGATATCGTCGCGCCATCGCGTTCTATGCGCGCAACCTCGACGAGACGTATGACTGATCCGGAAGACAAGGCCTGTGGACGCGGCCTTGTCTTTTTTGGAGACGAATTGATTGACCGATCCAAATTACCGTGTTATATTTATCTCGAATTAAAGATAATTAAATTTAAAGTATTGTTTTCTCTCAACAAAGGAGGGGAACAGATGAAACAATCAGACGCCTTAAAAGCGATCACCGTCTTATTTCGAGCTTCACAGTCGATCCAGGACATGGTCAAACACGAAGTCGCCGCATATGGACTGAACGCGACCGAATTCTCGGTACTCGAACTGCTCTATCATAAAGGTGACCAACCGATTCAAATCATCGGCAAAAAAGTCTTGCTCTCAAGCGGCAGCATGACGTATATCGTCGACCGACTCGAGGCAAAAGGCTATTTGGTCCGGAAAGCTTGTCCGAGCGACCGCCGTGTGACATATGCCGCATTAACTGAAGCGGGAACCGACTTGATGGATCAAATTTTTCCGACACACACGAAACGGATGAACGAGTTGTTCGACGGACTCGATTTAGATGACACAATCACACAATTGAAGACGGTCGGCAAACGTGCCGAGGCGTCAAAATTTTTTAACTAATTATCTCGAAATCAAGATTTTGAAGGAGCGATTTAGATGAACCATGTAAAAGGGATTCACCACGTGACGGCGATCACGAGCAGCGCCGAAAAGAACTATGACTTCTTTACGAACGTCTTAGGGATGCGTCTCGTCAAGAAGACGGTCAACCAAGACGACATTCAGACGTATCACTTGTTCTTCGCGGACGATAAAGGTAGCGCCGGGACGGACATGACGTTTTTCGACTTCCCAGGCATCCCAAAAGGCGTGCACGGGACGAATGAGATTTCAAAGACGTCGTTCCGTGTCCCGACGGATCAGGCACTCGACTACTGGGTCCGCCGTTTTGATCGGTTAAAGGTCAAACATGAAGGCATCACCGAGCAGTTCGGCAAGAAGACGCTGTCGTTCGTCGACTTCGACGACCAAGCGTATCAGCTCATCTCGGACGAGTTCAATCAAGGTGTCGCTTCTGGTGAGCCGTGGCCAAACGGTCCGATTCCGCTCGAGTATGCCATTACTGGACTCGGGCCAATCTTTATCCGTATTTCTGACTTCACGTACTTCAAGCAAGTGATGGAGGAAGTCATGTTGTTCGAAGAAATCGGGAAAGAAGGTGACAATCATCTCTTTGAAGGAGGTGAGGGTGGAAACGGAGCGCAAGTCGTCGTCATTCATGACGAGACGTCTCAGCAAGCACGCCAAGGGTTTGGAACGGTGCATCACGTCGCGTTCCGCGTCGATGACCGCAGCGTCCTCGACGAATGGACAGCACGGCTTCAACAGTTCGGGTTACCGACGTCAGGTTACGTTGATCGTTTCTTCTTTGAATCGTCGTATGCACGCGTCGCACCGCAAATCTTGTTCGAATGGGCGACCGACGGACCAGGATTTATGGGTGACGAACCATATGAGACGGTAGGTGAGAAATTGTCGCTTCCACCGTTCTTAGAGTCGAAGCGTGAGCAGATCGAAGCGATGGTCCGGCCGATTGATACGGTCAGGAGCACAAAAATGTTCGAGAAAGAATATGAGGGTATGCCATCATGAGTTTTTTCAATCGTTTGTTCGGAAAACAAGAAGCATCAACCAACTTACAAGGAGGAACTACTATGTTGAAAATTGGAATCGTACTCGGATCGACTCGTGAAGGACGCGTTAGCCCGCAAGTCGGAGAATGGGTGAAAGAACTCGCCGACAAGCGCGGTGACGCCAACTATGAAATCATCGATATTGCCGACTACAGCTTACCGCTTCTCGGCGAGGCAGGCGGCGACGCGACAGGTGCTGCGGCATGGTCGGAGAAGATTGCGGAGATGGACGGTTTCGTCTTCATCGTACAAGAGTACAATCACTCGATGACAGGCGCGCTCAAAAACGCCCTCGACTACTTACGTAACGAATGGCATAACAAGGCGGCAGGGATCGTCTCGTACGGTTCGGTCGGCGGCGCTCGGGCAACTGAGCATGTGCGCGGTGTCTTGAGCGAACTCTTGATTGCCCACGTCCGGGTCCACCCGGCGCTCTCGCTCTTCACAGATTTCGAGAACGGCACGCACTTCGCACCGAAAGACGTACAAGTCCAATCGGTGAATGATATGCTCGACCAGCTCGTCCCATGGACAGAAGCGATGCAGACGGTTCGTACGAAAGCAGCGGAAGCGACGAACAACTAATTAAGCAACTGATTGTCCTTTCAGGGACGATCAGTTTTTTTGTGTTACTGTTCATTCGATATTGCATCGTGTATCGTCAGTAAAAGAAGGGAACAAAAGAAGCATACATATAGCCTGAAGGAGGAAACAACGATGAAATGGATGATCTATGGCGCGAACGGCTATACAGGTGAACTGATTGCCCGGCAAGCAGTAAACGAAGGGATGACACCGGTGCTCGCAGGGAGGCGTGCGGACGCGATCGAGCGTCTTGGTGACGAGCTCGGATGCGAGACGCGTGTCTTTAGTCTGTCACTCGACAAAGCGAAGCAGGAACTCGCTGACATCGACCTCGTCTTGCACTGTGCTGGACCGTTCGCCGATACGAGTCAGCCGATGGTCGAGGCGTGCCTTGCGTCACAGACGCATTACCTCGATATTACCGGGGAAATCGAAGTGTTCGAATACATCCATTCAAAGAAACGGGCCAAACTCGCGCAAGAAGCCGGGGTATTGCTGTGCTCGGGTGTCGGCTTTGACGTCATCCCGACCGACTGTGTGGCCCGCAAGTTGAAGGAACTCATGCCGGACGCGACGAATCTCGCCCTCGGCTTCTCAGCCGCTGCCGGTATTTCGCGCGGAACGATGAAAACAGCAATCCGTGGGCTCGGCTCGAGCAGTGCCGAGCGGAAAGACGGAAAACTGTCGCCGTTCCCGCTTGGGGCCAAGCGTCGACAAATCGACTTTGGGCGCGGCAAGAAAACAGCGCTCGCAATTCCGTGGGGTGACGTCTCGACCGCGTATTATACGACGGGCATCCCGAACATCACGACATGGATCCCAGTTCCCCCAGTGGCCGGATATGCGTCTCGTCTCATGTCGTTCTTTAGTCCGATTCTTGGTAGTGACGCTGTCCAAGGACGTCTCTTACGCTATGTCGATGAACATATTAGCGGACCGGATGAGGCGGAGCGGGACGGGTCGTCGACGTATGTTTGGGGCGAAGCAACGAATGCAGACGGACACAAATATATTGTCCGCATTAAGACGGCGAGCACGTACGCCTTCACCGTCTATGGGGCGCTCGAGGTCGTGAAACGTCTCGTCGGTTCAAGTCGAGTCATTCCTGGAAGCTTCACACCAGCGATGTTGTTTGGCTCGCATTTTATCGAAGAAATCGAAGGGTCGTCCTCGTTCGTGATTGATGAAGTCCGCCTTTAAAGCGTTGCCTTGTAACGGAATCACAACATGTTCGTAATTGAAGTGTGGTAAACTCAGGGAAGATTAGAGGGAGGGAACGAGATGAAACGCTTAGAACTAGCCAGGCGCATCGAACGCATCAAAGCGGAAGGGACGTCTGCCTACATCAGGCATCGAAAACAGACCCCTCCCTATGAAGGCTCGGAGTTAATCGTTGAAAATAAAGGTCATGTGTTCCGGATGGGGAATACGAGTTTTGCGGTCGGGTTCGGCTTGAACCGTCCGACGAGCTTTTACGATCTGCACCAAATGGAGAAGTGGGTTCGTGGTAAGAACGTGTCCCGCCTACATATTGAGGTGTGTCCACTCGCGGACATGTCGCTCATTCGCCTGCTGCAGGAACGAAACTATACGCTCGATCACTTTCTCGACGTCTGGTTGCTCGATGTGAATACGTTTGAGTTGCCAGAGAGTGAAGCGACACGTGTCGAACGTGTGCACGCCGATAACGTGAACGAATGGGCTCGGGCGATTGCGACAGGATTCGCCGAGACGGGGACCGTCCTGCAAGAGACGATTGATACGGCGAAAGGGTTTTATGCGTTACCGGAAAACCAGGCTTTTCTCGTCCGTGAAGACGAGACAGCAGTCGCCGGCGGTATTCTCGCCGTTCAGGACGGGATGGGGGAACTGTTTTTGACGAGCACGATTCCCGATTATCGGGAAAAAGGGTATCAGACCCAACTCATTTTAGAGCGAGTCGCCGCGGCAAAAGCGATGGGTTGCGAGTACGTGACGGTGACGACGAAAGTCGATACCGCCTCGGGACGCAACATGGAACGCCTTGGTTTTACACCGTTTTACCAAAAAGCAGTTATGAAAAGTCCGATCCTCAAATAAACAGGTCGCCCCGCGGGGCGACCTGTTGTCGTTAGAGTAGTGATTCGGCACCGTCGACGTACACTTCTGATCCGGTGACGTGGCTCGACATATTGCTCGCAAAGAACAAGACGACGTCGGCCACTTGCTTCGCCGTACCTGATTTTCCGGCGAGTGGTTGGTTGCCTTCTGGATATTCAATCGGGATGACGATTTCTTCAAGTAACGCGTCGTCCCGGTTCGTCGAATCATCGATGTTCGTATCGATCGCACCCGGACAAATCGTGTTGACCCGAATACCGAACTGGGCGAGCTCGGCCGCAGCCATTTTCGCAAAACCGGTCTGGCCGGCTTTCGTCGTCGCATAGCCGCTGAAGCCAAAGTTTTTAAAGAAACGGTTCCCGTTGATCGACGACGTGATGATGATGCTGCCGCCTTTCTCTTTCAAGTGGGGAATCGCATGTTTCACGGTCAAGAACGTGCCCGTCAAGTTCGTCTCGACGACCCCACTCCAATCTTCGAGCGACAAGTGCTCGATTGGTGTGATCGTCCCGTTCCGTCCCGCGTTCGCAAACACGATATCGACATGTCCGAACCGTTCGACCGTCTGTTCATAAGCTCGCTTCATCTCGTCTTCGTTTGAGACGTCGGCGCTAATACCGATGGCGCGGTCCTCGCCGATTAAGCTCGCGAGCTTCTCGGAGTCCTCTTGGTTCAAGTCGACGATGGCGACTTTTGCCCCTGCTTGGACGAACCGGATGACAGCGGCGCGTCCGATTCCTGACGCCGCTCCTGTGATAAACGCGACTTTACCCGACAACAATGTATTTGAAATCATGTATTTATCTCCTTTCAGCTACCTGTTGTCATATTCCACTGTTCTATAAAAATTAAGCCCGTTTTCTTGAAAAAAGACGATTCTTCGTTTAATCGGACGTTACATGAATCGATAGCGCGATGTTGAGCGTCGCATCTGGGTCAAGCTCGATAGTCACATGTTGACCGGCGCGAAGCTCTTGCACGTCGCTAGCAAGACCCGTCACTTCCGTCTGGTCATTAACTAAAATCGTATGCAATTTGATTTCATCCATATCCGTCTCGGCTGGACCAATCATCAGTTGAGGGATTTCAATCCGTTCGATGCGTCCGTCGAGCGTGTGATCGTTCCACGTGCTCACCCAATAGACTGCTAACAAAAAAAGACCGATGAACGCGAAGGCAAAGATGAGTCTAGCTCTCATGATGATCCTCCTCTGCGGTACCCCGGTGCGATGGTTTCCATTAGTTATTTACCCGGAATCAGGAATTTATATAGGCTGATTTTTACAGGGATTTGAATGACAGATGCGGAATATAGTAAAACAATTTGCGGAGTGGAGGCGCTGACGATGGTTCTAGTTGGGATGGTTGGGTTAATCATTTTAGGATTGATTGCTTTCGGGTGGTGGACGATTGGGTTTCCCAGACGGAGGGTGTGGGGTGGGCTGATCATGCTAGTGGTTTCCTTCCTCTTTTCGCCGCTACTGCTCGTCGCGAGCGGCGAGCGCTACGGATTTGATGGCATCGTGGCCGGATTGGTCGCGCTGTTCTGTATGGTCGGGGGCGGTTTTTTCTTCACGACACTTGGCTGGACCGGTCGTCACCGAAAAGTCAGGAAAGTCCGGACATTGTCGGAAGACCCTGATCTGTTTTAGTTTAGGTTGTCGTTGCCCCTTCGAAACCCGTACAGTAAACGTATGGAACAAAATGGAGGGATACATGTGTCGACACTGATTAAACCGACCGCGTTACGGCCGGGCGATAAGATTGGGATTATCACGCCGTCATTTCCGGCACCGAACCGCTTTCCCGAGCGTTACGAGCGGGGGATTGCCCAACTGAGACGAATGGGCTTTACCGTTCGTGAAGGCAGCTGCACATATCGCACAGAAGGCTATCGGTCTGCTTCAATCAAGGACCGGGCCACGGAATTCAATGACTTGTTGCGTGATCCTGACGTCAAAGCGATCATCAGCACGATTGGGGGAACGAACTCGAACTCGCTTCTGCCGTATCTTGATTACGAAGCGCTGCGTCGACATCCGAAAATTATTATGGGTTATAGCGACGTCACGGCGCTCTTGCTCGCCTGCTACGCGAAGACGGGCGTGACGACGTTTTACGGCCCGGCGATTGTTCCGTCGTTTGGAGAGTATGAGACGATGTTAGCGGATGGGGAGCGCTACGTCCGAAACGTGCTCTGTCTAGAGCGCGAGGCACCTTATTCACTCGACGTGCCACGGGAGTGGACTGAAGAGATGCTTGACTGGATGACGCAAGATCGGCCAAAGATGCTTCGTCCGAATGACGGATGGCTGTCGCTACGAGATGGCAGGGCACAGGGTAAATTGGTAGGTGGTAATTTGAACACGATGTCGGGCTTTTTGAAGTCAGAGTTCTTCCCGGACATGGAGGGCGCCATTTTGTTTCTCGAAGATTCGTTCAAGACGATGGCGGACGAGGAACGGTCACTCAGTATGCTCAAGCTGGCCGGTGTCTTTGATCAAATCAACGGCCTGATCATCGGAAAATATGAGCATTTTGATACGCTAGGGGCACCTTTTTCGTTCGAAGCGCTCTTGCTTGAAGTGCTCGGTGACGTCGACTTCCCGATTTTGACGAACGTCGATATCGGGCATACGTTTCCGTCACACGTCTTCCCGATCGGCATCGACGTCGAGCTCGATGCGACCGCCGGGACGATCACCTTTTTAGAGAATGGAGTGACGATATGATTGAATTCATTACCGTGGTCGACCGGACACGTAAAAGAGTTGGGTTGAAGCCCCGGGCCGACGTCCATCGTGACGGCGATTGGCATGAGACGTTTCACTGCTGGATGATTGACCCGACGCATCTTTACTTACAGATCCGCAGCGAGACGAAACAAGATTTTCCAGGACTGTTCGACATCACGGCAGCAGGGCATCTGACTGCCGGAGAGACGGTCCGGGACGGGGTCCGTGAGATACAAGAAGAGCTCGGGATTGAACTGTCACTTGAGCAACTCCACCCGCTCGGCGTCTTTGAAGACGTGATTGAGACGGGAGCGTTTCTAGACCGGGAGTTCGCCCATACATATGTCTATCCGTACGCTGGGGAGGCGTTCACGTTAGACGTTGACGAAGTGGCAGACGTCGGCAAAGTTGACTTCGAGGCGTTCTTCGCCTTGCTCGACGGTTCGCGCGAACAGATTGAGGCAACTTCGGTCGTAACCGGAAAGACGTTACGCGTGACGAAAGAGACGCTCGTTCCACATCCAGACACATACTGGAACCAAGTTGTTGAAGGGGTTCGGACATTTTGGGAGAAAGCAGAAGGCCATGATGATTGATATCATCTGGCAACTGTTGAACGTCTTGCTCGTACTCAGTTTAGGTGGGCTGCTCGTTTGGTGTTTTCGCAAGTGAAGAGGGGGAATTGACGAGATGGAAGTTGTACATCCAGTAACACCGCTCGAGATCGAGTCGGCGCGCTTACGATTGCGGGCACCACGGCTGAGTGGAGACGAGCATGTCGTGAATGCGGCGATTCGGGATTCGCATGAGGAGTTCCGGCAGTGGTTGCCGTTCGCTCAAACGGTCCCGTCGTTAGAGGAGACCGAGATCAATTTACGACGTGCCCACGAACTCTATGTAACAGGGGAGAGTTTTCGCTATCTCATCTTTTTACGAGACACGGGAACGTTCGTTGGCACGGTCAGTCTGCAAGGCATCGACTGGGACGTCCCGAAGGCAGAAATCGGGTACTGGCTGCATTCGATGCATACCGGACACGGATACATGGGCGAAGCGGTCGAGGCGGTCACGCGGTTCGGGTTTACACATTTCGGATTCAAACGGATCGAGATCCGTTGTGAGTCGACGAACCGGGGCAGCCGGATGATACCAGAACGTCTAGGGTTTCAACTCGAAGGCATACTGAGGAACGACGACTTGTCCGCTGATGGCAACCGCCTGACCGACACGGCCGTCTATGCGATGCTGCCCGGTGAACTCAAACCGTCAGCGACATGATTCGTTGTTCGCCGACGGGTCCGGTCACACGACGTCCCGTATCCTTAAATCCGACAGTTTGATAGAGTGCGAACGCCGCCTCATTTGTTAAATTGACGGACAAAACGACTTGTTGCTTGTCAGAAAAATGGTGGCGGACGTATTCAGGTAGTTGTTGAAGCGCCGACTTGGCGTACCCGTTGTTTTGCGCCGGATGATTGATGGAAAAAATCGATAAGAGCAAGGCGTTCGGATTGTCCGTGTACGATTGGACGCGCTCGGTGTCGTGCAACAAAAAGAAGCCGACGGGTATATCGTTCACGATGACGACGGGGTGCACACCGTCCGGGATTATCGAGTCGATATCTTTTGGCAACGTCGTATATTTCTCTTGATCGAGCGGCAGCGTGAACGTCTCGAGGACGGGCCAGTGTTTGTCTTGAAGCGATTCGAGTGTGACGGATGACATCGTTATTCCTCCCTCATTAGAAGTAGCGCACTTTCAGTATACAAAAAATGAATTGGAAAGGACCAACTATGGACCAACAGATCTCGTATCAACAAAATGCACCACTATCCGACATGTATCAAGCTTTCATGGACGGGTTTTCTGATTACATAATTCGCTTTGACATGGATGCGACAGGATTCGAATCGACCTTCCTCGTCCGGGATCAAAATCAACCGTCACGCTCCATCGTCGCGTATGCGGACGGACGTCCGGTCGGTGTCGTCTTGAGCGGGGTGGCCCATTTAGAGACAGGTTGGGTCACGCGTTGTGGTGGTCTGGCGGTCTCCCCTGCTTTTCGAAAAATAGGGATTGCCCGCGAGTTGATGCGCCGTTTTGACGAGCAGGCAACGGGGACACGTCTAATTGAAGTCATCCAAGGCAACGACGCGGCACTCGCTTTGTACGAGCGGCTCGGGTACGAGACGGTGCGCGAAATCTTTTATTTCGACTCCGTTCCGACCGAAACGGAAGCGACACGCGCGATCGAACCGATCGTGACGCTGTTCGATTGCTATTACCCGTCGGCATCGCACCGGCCAATCTGGCAAACGGACGCGCGGACGACCCAGCAACGAGCCGAGCTCGTCCGGATCACAGAAGGCGACAAAACGGGGGCGCTCTTGTTCCGGTCAGACGTCCTCCTCGACGTTTTCGGCCGGGATGAGGATGCGGAATGGCTCCTACGGGCGGCCGCAGCGAATGGACCGATCAAGTTGACGCTCACGTCGGATCGTCCTGAATTGATCGAGGCGGCGCGAACGCTCGGGTTCAAACAAGATGCCATCGCCCAGTTTGAGATGGTGAAGCGCGAGACAGGTGTCTGATGAGACGTCTTCTTCCCATGTTGATGGTCGGTCTCATCGTCGGAAACTTGTTCACGATTCTCGGATTGACGACGAACTTGTCTCCGTCAATCGACCGTGTCTTTCTGTTCGGGGGCCCGTCGGTGACGTTTATAACTGCTGTGGGTATTATCTTTGTAGTCCTAAAAATGAAGCGAGACAAACGGTGATGAACTATTTGTGAAGTTTGTGAGAGTGCTTGCTCACCGTTTTGAAATGTTAGACATATAAATGAAATGCTTCATATATTGAACTTTTCAGGTAGGGATGCTATATTCGCACTTGTAGCTTTTTATATAGCTAGCGAATCATCCTATTTGGAGGTTTTATCAATATATGTGGAAACAACTTTTACTAACTGTCGGTGTCGGCGTACTCGTTTTGAATGGTCCGGCGTCGACCTCAGCAGATCAACTTACCCCGCAAGAGCTCGTCAAGACGACGAAATCCCTTCAGAAGATAGAGCGTAATGTTCGCGCATCAAAGCAAGCGGTTGAAAAGGCGAAGCATCACGTGCAGACCGTCGAGACGCGGGCGGATGCGCTTCAAGCTAAACTAGATCAAGTAAGCACTCAGCTCGAAGCGTACGAAACGGCTTCGACCCCTGAAGAGACGTCTTTGTTTAAACAAGTACTGTCGTCTGTCCTTCCTAGCGCGAAGGCGGAAGCGGCGGAATCCGAAAAAGCCGAGACAGATTTAAAAGCGAGAGAAGCCGAAGCTGCTCGAGCGTTAGACGAATTGAGTGATCAACAGGCCGAAGTTAAGGCCGAGCGGGAACAGGCGAAGGCTTCACATGCGGCAGCGTATAAGCAGTTGAAGGCACAAGCTGCGCAATTAACAGATTTGAAGAAGCAAAAAGCAGCCATCGCACCAGATCAGTTTATGATTCCGGCGACTGGACGTCTGTCACAAGGGTTCGGCCCTGCTAGTGGACAATTCGGTTATACGTTCCACAACGGGATCGATATCGCCGCCAAAGTCGGGACACCGATCTACGCAGCGGCTGACGGTAAGGTCATCGACGTCAAGACGAGCGGTCCTTACGGCAAGCACGTCTTCATCGAGCATGACTTGAACGGACAGAAGTGGACGACCGTCTACGCTCATATGCATAAAATCGAAGTGAAGAAAGGCCAAGCGTTGCTTCAAGGTGAAGGCATCGGCCAAATCGGCAACACGGGCAACTCTTCGGGTCCTCACTTACATTTCGAGGTGCATCAAGGAAAATACGGTTACTCGTCAAGTTCGGCCGGCAATACTGTCAATCCGATGGACGTAGCGGAAGTACTCGGCGGCACATCACCAATCAAAGCTGTTTATTGACACGACGCGGCGTAGCGTCGTGTTTTTTTGCGCAAAAAAAGCCGCATTGCTGAACTGCCCCATAAAAGTTGGACATAAAAATCCAACTTTTATGGGGTGTTTTTATGGTCAAATTTACGAAGGCTTTCAAAATTCATGTGGCCGAACGCTACTTGACGGGCAAAGACGGATGCACAACGTTAGGAAAAGAGTTCGGGGTGGACCGTAAGAAAGTCAGTCAATGGGCACTCCTCTATGAGCGCTGGGGCGAGACGATCTTCAATCCGTCCTATACAGCCCACTCGCCGGCGTTTAAACTAAGGGTACTAAACGATATGGCGGACAACGGGCTGTCCTTGATCGACGCGGCCCTGAAGTACAGGCTGTCCTCTCCCGGGATGATCTCCAACTGGCGATCCACATACGAACGGGAGGGGCCCGAGGGCCTGGCCGCCAAGCCGAAAGGACGTGCCCCGATGCCGAGACGGAAGAAGCAGGAGCCCAAAGAGATGACGGAGGTCGAGAGGCTCAAGGAACGGGTCGAGTTCCTCGAGATGGAGAACGCAGCGTTAAAAAAATTGAAAGCCTTGGTTCAAGAAGAGGAAGCGCGACGAACGGGATCAAGGCCCAAGTGATCGACGAGCTACGGGCCACCTATCCTGTACCGGGGCTCCTTCAGGTGCTCGATATGGCTCGAAGCGTCTACTATTATTGGCGGACGCGCCTGACGGCCGATGACAAGTATGCGGACGTGAAGGAAGCGATCCGGACCCTCTTCCACGAACACGAAGGACGTTGTGGCTATCGGCGAATCCATGCGCTACTCGAGCGCCAAGGTTTCAGGCACGACCCGAAAACAGTGTTGCGTCTTATGGACGAGCTCGGTCTCAAGTGCCTCGTCCGCATGAAGAAATATCGTTCCTACAAGGGAGAGGTCGGAACGATCGCAGCGAACCTCCTCGAACGGGATTTCCAGGCCACAGGCCTAAACCAGAAGTGGGTGACCGATGTCACCGAGTTCCACCTTTTCGGGGAGAAACTCTATCTCTCACCGATGATGGACCTGGCAAACCGTGAAATCATCGCCTATACGATGTCAGATAAGCCTAAGTATCCATTCATCGGCGAGATGTTGGACCAAGCCATCGCGAGACTCGATAGCGATAGAAGGCCGATCCTCCATTCTGACCAAGGCTGGCAATACCAATTTCGAGCGTTCACGGCGAAGCTTCGCGAACACGGCATCACCCAAAGCATGTCCCGAAAGGGCAACTGTCTCGACAACGCGGCCATCGAGAGCTTCTTCGCCGTGCTCAAGTCCGAGCTACTCTATCTCAGGAAGTTCGAGGACATGGCTCATTTCAAACAGGAGCTCGAGCGCTACATCGAGTACTACAATCATCGTCGCATCAAGAAACGACTAAAAAACCTGAGCCCGGTGGAATACCGGACCCAGGTTCTCGAAGTCGCCTGACAAATTATTTAGTGTCTAACTTTTTTGGTTCAGTTCATTGCAGCGGCTCTCGTTCATTCGCGGGTTGGATCGTGATTGCCTTTGGTGTCGGCGATTGTATCCGAGCTTCCGAAGTCTTCGACTTGGCTGAAGGCGTCAGTACTTTTCCCGGCGTCATCTGTTCCGTCGAGCTGTTTATGGGCAGCCGTCTCAGACGCATTGAGGACATCTTCTTCGACCGGACGATCGAGGTCTGTTCGATGCTCTTGTTCTTCCTGCTCACGTGCATGTTCGATGCAAAGCGTCGCTTCTGGGATAATCTCGAGCCGATCGAGTTCAATTTCTTTCCCGCACACTTCACATTTTCCGTACGTCCCGTTTTTGATGGCGAGAAGCGCCTTATCGACGTCCGTTAAAAATTCTTCGTCGAGTTCAGTGAGTGCGTGGTCACGTTCGCGTAAAAACAGCTCTTCTCCCGAATCGGCGGGATGGTTGTCATAGTGCGACAACTCTCCTTCGTCGTAAACTTCTTCACGATTTTCCAGATACCCTTCGGTCTTGGCTTTCTCTTTTAGTAGACGTTCTTTGAACGTATCGATTTGTTTTTGTGTCAACATACGGTCCACTCTCCAGTTCTGATTTCATTAGTATAAGCATTTCCCATTTTGCGACGCGACAAACCTTTCTGTCGGCAAAGCGGATTTCTAAAGACTTGAGAAAACGGGTATGATGACAATGAGTGTCAATTGTCGTGGAATAAGGAGGAAGCAACATGAGAAAAGTTGAGGTTGTGGAATACGATACAGCATGGACGGAAAAGTTTGAGGACGAATCGAGCAGGCTCGAACGATTGCTCGACGGTGAACTGATTGTGATTCATCATATCGGCAGCACGTCTGTCCCGGGTCTTGACGCCAAACCGATCATCGATATCATGCCGGTCGTTCGCCAAATCGAACGCGTCGATGGATTGATCGGCCACATGGAGGCCCTCGGTTATCGCAGTTTCGGCGAGCACGGTATTCCGAGACGGCGCTTCTTCGCCAAAGGTGAGGACGTGCGGACGGTCCATGTCCACGTCTTCGAGGAAGGGGACGAAGGGGTCGTCCGGCATTTGGCCTTTCGGGACTACTTGATGGCATTTCCGGACGTACGTGCCGAATATGCCGCTCTCAAACAACAGCTCGCGAGCCAACATCCGGAAGATATCGAAAGCTACATCCAAGGAAAACAAGAATGGGTGTCCGAAACGGAGCGAGTGGCGACGCTTTGGTATTTGTCCCAGCAACAGAAATGAAACTTTTTCTCGCTTCATCTCGTAACGATAGATAACAAGTTGAGGGGGGAGATAAAGTGAAGCAATTTCTTGGGAAATGTATCGAATACGCGTTTGTCGCGCTCGTATTCATCGGATTATTCTTTGGCTTGCGCTATGGGGTCCATCAGTTCGTCCCGGCAACGGAAGAGATTCAACGTTATACTTATCTCGTCTTAGGGACAGCCGTTCTCGTGTTTCCGGCTTCGTTGTTCGGCGGCTATTTTCTCGCCCGTCCGATTCAGCGCCGGTTGAACGGAACAGCGACGGTCAGTTCGAACCACGTGTTGCGTGGTGATGAAAAGCCACACGGGGTCACGGAAGACCGAAACGGCACGCACACTGGGGGCGGTTTATGATGCGCTTGCGCCCCACTAGTTCGGTTGACGAAGAAGCCGCCACGTTTTAAGAACGTGTCGGCTTTCAAGCGAAACGTCAAATCGTCGTGAAGCACCTTTAGAAAGGGGAGACGGATCATGACGCGGCGCCTCGTGCTATTTATCGTGTTCACGTTCGCGTGGTCATGGTCATGGTGGGGTCTGAACATCTGGCTTGTCCGCTCGACCGGTGCTTCGTCTTCGCTGCTGCATTTCGCTGGGGCGTTCGGACCGCTCGTCGCGGCATGGCTGACGACGGCTTGGACGGATGGGTGGTCAGGGTGTCGTCGATTGTTTGAGCGCGCCTATGGCCGCTTGACGATTCGCTGGACGTTACTCGCCGTGTCTCTACCCGTTTTGTTTTTCGCAATCGGTGTCCTCGTCGTCAGTATGATGCCGGAAGTCTCAAATAGTTCGAATTGGTTTGCCAACGACAAGCTTCCGGACTGGTCGCCGTTTGTGTTATGGCTCGTTTGGGTGGCGACATACGGGTTTGGTGAGGAGAGCGGGTGGCGCGGTTATTTGCTGCCGACACTATCAGAACGGATGGCGGTCCGACCGGCGACGCTCGTGGTCGCGCTCGTTTGGGCGCTTTGGCATGTGCCCGTCTTTTTATACGACCCAGATTTTCAAGACATGTCACTGTTCATGATTGCCGGTTGGACGATCGGACTCATCTTCGGCTCCTTCTTTTTAGGCTGGTTGACCGTTCAGGCTGACTTCAGCATCTGGCCGGCTATCCTGTTTCACGGAACGTTTGATTTTTTGAGCGCCGGGGATGCGTTGCCGGACTTCATTCCGGCGATCTCATCGGTACTTTTGATTGGACTCGTGCTCGTATTGGCCCGTCGTTACGACGAGCAATTTCATAAACGTTGAAAGTAGGGATTGGATGGAAACGGTTATTTTAGTGATTGGGATCATCGGAGTGATTTCTTTGATGTTTTTCATGTCGAACCAGTGGATGGGATACAGCAAAGGCAATATCGTCATGACGCTCGATGATCATCACACGGACTTGAATCAATACGTGCCGGCGATTTTGACGAAACTCTATGAGGACGGCAAGTCGGCCCATTATCTCGGCGACCGGAAGTTTGAGGTGGACGGGAAACGATACGTCCTCGTCGAACGGACCGTACCGATCGGTCGGGTTCCGACCCAGCAGACGGTACTCATGCCGGATAAAACGAAGTAAAGCCACGCTGCCGCGTGGCTTTTTGTTATTGTGCCGGGGGTCCGAAACTACCGGCATGATAATCGCGGAACGCTTGGCGAATCTCGTCCTCGGTGTTCATGACGAACGGACCATGGGCGATGTAGTCCTCACGAATCGGCTGTCCTGAGTAGACGAGCAGGCGGGCCCGTGACGTCGCTTTGACGCGGAGTACGCTCATGCTGTCCGCTGTTTCGTCGTACGTGAGCGTCGCCACGTGCGTTTTCGCGAGCGGGGTCGCCGACGTGCCGAGCTCGACTGAACCGGCGAGCACGTAGACGAATCCGTTATGGTTTGTCGGCAAGACGTGCTCGTAGACGGCACCGTCTTTCAAACTAATTTCGCTCATCGTGATCGGCACGAGGCTGTTCATCGGCCCCGTTACCCCGGCGACATCGCCGGAGTAGACGCGCACCTGCCCGCCGTCGATCGGTACGACCGGAGCGTCTTCGACATACACGTTCTGATAGGAAGTTGTCGTCGATTTAAGCGATTTTGGCAAGTTGAGCCATAGTTGCAGCGTATGGATCAAGTCGTCATCGACGGCTTCCTCGGCATGCCGGGCTGCCCAACCGGCGTTCATATATTGAACGTCACCGGCGTCTAAAATTGAGTGACCGCCATGGTTGTCGATATGCTCGAGCCGACCGTCGATGACGTACGTGATCGTCTGAAACCCGCGGTG
The DNA here is from genome assembly GCF_001816105.1 of Exiguobacterium sp. SH31. Taxonomy (NCBI): domain Bacteria; kingdom Bacillati; phylum Bacillota; class Bacilli; order Caryophanales; genus Exiguobacterium; species Exiguobacterium sp. SH31. The sequence goes on along the minus strand of NZ_LYTG01000044.1, from coordinate 57,767 downwards.
CGGATGGTCAGAGAACGTGCCACGCTTGAACCAATCCTCGGCCATTAAAATAAACGGGTCGAACTCGTCTTTTCGTTCCGGGGGTAACACCCACCCTTGTTGGACGTGCGGATAGCCGTTCTGTTTATACGCGACTTGCCAGTGTGCGGCGACATCGCGGTCAAATCGTTTCGTCATCAGACCATCTCCTTCGAAAGCGTTTGGCTCCATTGTCGCACATGGTCGATCTAGAAACGGGTGATTTTGCTCTCTGAACGTGCAAAGACAGACGGCCAGGAGACCGTCTGTCAATAAGGGGCGAGTGACAGCCAGGTGGCGCTGTCCTCGGAACTGAGTTTGTAGTGGTTACCTTTGGTCGTGACATAGACGTCCGTCTTTTTGGAACGTTCATGGAGCGTCACGTCGAACGTTTGGGACTTAACGCCTTCGGCCAAGGTGAATAGCGGGTATGCGGCCGCCTCACCATTCCGGTTGACGCGTTCGGCCCGCTGCAGCATCTGTTTAAGCGTTTCTCCGTCGGCAGTGGTCGTCTGGATGGCGTCCAAATGATGAAGTTCGGTCTTACCGGAGAGCGACGTCTTATGGAAATAACCGATGGTCGCTTCCTCGACTTCTTCTGTTGTTGCTGCGTCGACTTCTGACTGTGTCATCATCACCGGCGGTTCATAGGAGAGCGAGATTGTTTGTTTCACCGTTTCCCCGCCAACATCATAAGACAGTTCCCAAAGAGGGTATGTTTCTCCGAACTTGAGTTCGTCAGGCAACGGATAGACGGTTGAAAGCGTCGGGATGCCGCCATCTGGAACAGAATCGAGCGACCCGTATGCCATGTTGTTTTCAGAAGATCGAATCAAGAGCGGTTGGACAACCCCGTCCATCTTGACGAGATAAAGCGACAGCGTCATCGTCTTCATGTTCGGGTCAAATGGGTGAAAAGATGTCGTCGACGAGTCCTGTGTCTTCACTTCTAGAGCGAGTGAGGCGAAGAGAGGAGAGTGCAGCGTAACAAACGGTGAGGTGAAAGGCATCACTTCGAAAAAGAGATCGTCCTCAAGATCGCTTTTGACCGCTTGATGCACCTCATCGGATCTACTCAGTGAACGAGGTCTTATGGGCTCGGCAGCCGTTTCACGCCGGGCAATCGAGAAGCGCTCGGGATTGATTTGTTTCATATATTGGCTGGCATCGGTTTGGCAATAGGCGTATGTCGCCTCGTCGTCATGGAACACGGTCATGCTCGTCAAGAGAGACGCCGCATCTGACGAAAAGCGTGAAAAACTGCGATACGTCCCGTCATAGACGAAGGTGCTGTTCGGGAGGGAAATCGCACCGGTGTCGTCACAAATCGTATGCACGGCAATCTGTTCCGTTTCGTCGAGCTGCATCGACTGTTGGTCCGGTTCATAATGATAGCCGTCGAATAGGATGGGGCGAACTTTGAGGTCGAGCGCGGACTCTTGTTCTGTGCAACCGGTCAAGATGATTGTTGCCATGAGCAACGTTGTGATGCCGATGGTTCGCACGCCATTTGCCCCCTTTACTCCATGAATTGAGCCTGCCACTTGGCCGCATCGTCGCGGAGTAGCTGGAAATGAGACCCAGTCTTCGTATTCGTCAAAAACACGTCATTTCCTTCATAGCTGACGTCGAACGTTTGCGCACATATGCCTTCGAAGACGGTCAAATAAGGGGTCTGGGCAGGTGTGCCGGCTTTCGAGACGGCTTTCGCGCGCTCGATCGCTTTGAAGATGAATTGCGTATCGTCAGCTGTCGCGTGGCTTAAAAACGGCTCGTCTTTCGATTCCGTACCGATCAAGGCGAGCTCGTGAAAGACGACGTGCCGGCGGTGGTCGAATTGTTGGCGCATTTTGTTCTTCAGGCTATCCCCGCGCAACAAGGTTTCTTCTTTATAGGTGATCGACACGACTTGTTTATGGGCTTTTCCATCGCGGGTGAACGAGAAGCTGAACAACGGATAGCGTTTGTTCGCTACGAGTGTCGATGGGAGCGCACTTGCTTGCCGGGCTCCTAGAAAACGGTCGAACGTCGCGTCTGGCGGTCGGACTACGTCGCGATAGACCTCTTGGTTCGACGAGGTGTAAATGCCGTAGCGCTGTTCGCCATCAGCCGACTCGGTACCAAATCCGATCGAGAGAAACGGCTGTCTAGAAGATAAATCAATAGGGACCACGAGGGTCTCGGCCGTGTCCGTTGACTCGAACGTGAACTCATATGAACCGTTGAACGGCATCGTCACGTGGACGAGCGTTTGCTCGAGAGCAGTCCGGAGCGGATATGGTTCGTTGCCGACCGGTTTGTCCATCTCGTTTAGAAACTGAAGTCGTTCGTGCGGTTGAGCGTTTCGCAGTTTCGAGATGGACGGATAAGTGACGGACAAGTCTTGAAAAGCCGTGAGACTGTCCGGAACGGATGCGACTTGTTTGATATAAGTGATTGTGCCTGCCTGACATTGCACATAAGACTGATTCTCCACTTCAAAGAATGTAGCGGTCGGAAACGCTTCGGTTGACGTTGTCGTCGTCAACGGCTGCGTCAACGTGACCGTTCCGACTAAACGGCGGTCGCCGGCGGGAACGGCCGTGATCGCATCTTCTGGATAACAAGCATCGAGCACGTTCGTCCGGTCGGACTCGGTCATCTCGATCTGTTGCCCCGAGGGAAGCGTGGCGCGACCTTGGTAGTACTCTGGAGCTGTATGTAAACGAAAAGCATGTTCTTCCTCACATCCAAATAGGACTGACAAAATGGCGAGCGTACAGAAAAGCAGGTACTTTTTCACAGCGGTGCACTCCTTCGATGAATAACTTTCATCATTTTAGCACCAATTTTTTGTGACTTTAGTCTTAGGAAAACTAATGTGTTTTTTTAATAAAAAAGCGAAAAACCCGCTCGACTTGAACTGAGCGGGTCCGGTTTACACTTATGGATAAGAAATGGAATTTCTTAATTTCAGCATTGTCGATTTTTGACGAATGAACCTTGATATAGCGTCATTGCTAAAAAACGAACAGAAAACGTTGAAATGTAGTATGGATTTTATAGGTATTTATTGGTTTGTATATCCCTTTAGTCGACGTCGCGACCGCGTGAAGCTTTCAAAATTTCGAACCATTCTTCACGGCTGAGCTCAATTTCGAGTGCGTCGACACCGGTGCGGACTCGTTCAATTTTCCCAGAGCCGATGATCGGCATGATATTGACCGGATGCTTGAGCAACCAAGCATAGACGATTGAATCGATACCGCTAGCGTCATGACGGACGCGGATCTCTTCAAGTTTTTCACGAAGCGGCGCATAGTTGTCTGCAGAGAATAACTGACCTCCGGCGAGCGGGCTCCATGCCATGAGCGGCATCCGCTTTTCGTGACATAGGTCGACAGAACCATCTTCGAAATGTTTCAACTGCATCGGCGAGAGCTCGAGCTGGTTCGTCACGAGTTGGAACGGTAACCGTGACTGCAGCAGTTGCTGTGTCGACGGTACGTGGTTCGAGACGCCGAACGTCCGGACTTTTCCGCTCTGTTGCAACGTGATGAACGCCTCGGCGACTTCATCTGGATCCATGAGCGGATCGGGACGATGGATCAAAAGTGTATCAATCTGGTCAATCCCGAGCTCGTTCAAAGAACGTTCGGTTTGGCTGATGATATGTGCTTTCGTCGTGTCGTAATGATTGAGCGTTTGGCCGGGGTTGAATGAGCCGGTCAACTTGATGCCCGTCTTCGTCACGATTTCGATTTGGTCACGAAGCGAAGGTTTGAGGCGCAACGCCTCTCCGAATAATCCTTCACACGTATACCCGCCATAAATGTCGGCGTGATCGAACGTCGTGATGCCGAGCTCGATACATTGCTCGATGAACGTGAGACGCTCCTGTGGGCTCATCTCCCATTCGGCGAGACGCCACATTCCGTGGATGATGCGTGAGAACGATAAGTCTTCCGTTAGTGCGATTCGTTGCATAATCGATTCCTCCTAATTGTCTGTCGCTTTCATTATACGGGTATTGGACAACAGCGTCACTTTCTGCGCGCGAGCAGGGATGCTGAAACAGGGTCAATCGTGACGGAATCCGTTATGATAGACGAGAGACAAACAGAAAGAGGAGTTCTTCATGAATCGTTATGAAATTTATGCGGACGTGTCGTTCGAACAAGACGTTCACGAGACGCGTGTCACCGCTTATCACCAAGACCTCGAGCTGCATGGAATCGGACGGAGCGCCGCCGTATTTCGCGTGAAAGACACGCGACTCGTCATCAAAGTGTTCTTCCCGGGCTATACTCAAATCGCGGCGGAAGAAGCCGTGATTTATCGTACGCTCGAAGGGCTGCCCCAGTTCCCATATTTGTACGAAGTCGGGCCGAACTATATCGTCATCGATTATATCGCAGGTAAGACGCTGTTCGAGTGTTTGACCGAAGGGATTTGGATTGACGCGGCGTACATCGAGCAAGTCGACGAGGCGCTGATTAAGGCGCGTCAGCTTGGACTGACCCCGTCAGACGTACATTTGCGCAACATCATCCTCAGTCCGCAAGGCCGCATCTATTTGATCGATTTGGCCCGGTTCCGGCAAGGGCAGCATATCGACCATCAATGGGAAGACTTGAAACGGATGTATCGGTTCTATCGGCTCCGCTTCGTGCCGAAACGATATTCCGAGCGGCTGTTGAACGGCATCGCCTATTTATACCGCACGTTTGTCAACGATCCGAGACGTTAGTCGAAGGGCGTTTTTCTTCTGGCGATTAGGGAACAACAGTAACGTATCGTTGTCGTGTCACTAAAAAAGGAGGACGTCCGAATGGCTCACCGAATTTATGCGAATGAACTCGAAACGTTGCATGACTGTGTGGAGACGTGTAACTACTGTCTTGAATCGTGTCTTGAAGAGCGCGATGTGAAGATGATGGTCGATTGCATCCGGCTCGACCGCGAATGTGCCGCTATGTGCTCGTTCCTCGCCGAGGCGATGACACGGGATTCGGCGTTCGTGCCCGAACTCGCACGGGCTTGTGCGGTCATGTGTAAGGCGTGCGCCCAAGAGTGCGAAAAACATAAGCACGAGCACTGCCAAGAGTGTGCGCGCGTTTGCTTCGAATGCGCTTCGATGTGCGACCGCTTAGCAGCTTGAGCGGAATACGGTCAGTCGACGCGGCTGACCTTTTTTGTGGAAAATGCGTCGTGACGTGTGTTTTGAGAGCGAGATACGTATAATGAAGAAAACTCATGAAAGTGGTGTATGTATGATCCGTAATTGCCGTCGTGACGACCTTCAAGCCGTCTTACATATTTACAATGATGCCATCGTCAACAGTACTGCCGTCTATCACTATGAACCGGTGACGCTTCAAAATCGAGTCGCCTGGTATGAAGATAAAAAAGCGTCCGGACACCCCGTCATCGTCTGGCAAGACGGCGACGTCGTCATGGGATTCGCCACGTTTGGCCCGTTCCGTCCATGGCCGGCCTATCATTACACGATCGAACACTCTGTCTACGTTCATCCGGGCTATCGCGGTAAAGGCGTCGGTAACAAGTTGCTTCGTGAGATCATCCGCATCGCGGAAGCGCGTGACTATAAGACGATGATCGGCGGAATCGATGCTGCCAACATCGCGAGTATCAAAGCGCATGAAAAATTGGGCTTCGTTCATTCAGGGACGATCAAACGAGCCGGCTACAAATTTGGAAAATGGCTCGACCTGTCGTTTTATCAATTGGATTTGACAGGTCCCGAAACACCGAAAGAAGGCTAAATGTTGTCTATCGAGATTTCTGAAATACGGTATACTGGCAACAGTGAATCGAATGGAGGAATCAAGATGACAGAACTACCGAATTGCCCAAAATGTCAGTCGGCCTACGTCTATGAAGATGGCGCTTTGCTCGTCTGCCCGGAATGTGCTTACGAGTGGTCACCGAGCGAGGCGGCCGAAGCCGAGGCGGACGCTGAGGTTAAAGACGCGAACGGGAACGTGCTCCAAGATGGAGATGCGGTCACGGTCATCAAAGACTTGAAAGTGAAAGGTACGTCACTCGTCGTCAAACAAGGGACGAAAGTGAAAAGTATCCGCCTCGTCGACGGTGATCACGATATCGATTGCAAAATCGATGGGTTCGGCGCGATGAAGCTCAAGTCAGAATTCGTCAAGAAACTATGAAAAAACTGTTTCGGTCCACGGACCGAAACAGTTTTTTGTATTACGAGAAGAACGGCTTGTATTCACGGCGTTCATGCATGACAGATACCCACTGGAGCGTCGTGAACTCCTCGAGCACCCATTCGCCGTTGAAGCGGCCGAGCCCTGAGTCTTTCTCACCGCCGAACGGCAAGTGCGGCTCGTCGTTCACCGATTGGTCGTTGATGTGGATCATCCCGGTCTCGACGCGGCGAGCAAACTCGGTCGCCCGGTAAATCGAACCGTGGACGGCTCCGCTAAGACCATATGGGAGTTCGTTCGAGATACGGAGCGCTTCTTCGTCGTCTTTGAATGACAAGATGACGGCGACCGGTCCGAAGATCTCATTTTTAGCGAGCGGCATGTCGTTCGTGACACCGCTAAGGACCGTCGGCTCGAGCACGTTGCCGTTCGCTTTGCCACCGACGTGGAGCGTCGCCCCGGCGTCGACCGTCTGATCGATTTGGTCGAGGATACGATCGATTTGATCATGGTCGATGAGTGGTCCGACCTGTGTAGCGGCTTCATTCGGATTTCCGAATTTAAGGCCGCGGACGCGTTCGTTAAACCGTTCGAGGAACGTGTCATGAATCGATTCGGCGACGAGAATCCGGTTCGTCGACATACAGATCTGACCTTGATGGAAGAACTTGCTGTAGACGGCCGACTCGACGGCGCGGTCGATATCAGCATCGTCTAGGACGACGAAGACGTTGTTGCCGCCAAGTTCAAGCGCGGTCTTCTTCAACAGACGCCCTGCCTTCTCGGCAATGCCTTTCCCGACCTCGGTCGATCCCGTGAACGAGATGAGTTTTGGGATCGGGTGCTCGACGATGGCATCGCCAATCTCAGAGCCGCGACCGACGACGATATTCAAGACGCCTTTCGGGAGCCCGGCTTCTTCAAACAATGAAGCGAACAGGAGCCCGCCAGTGACCGGTGTCGCCGTCGCTGGTTTGACGACGACCGTGTTGCCGGTCGCGAGCGCCGAGACGATCGAGCGGACCGCGAGATGGAACGGGAAGTTCCATGGGCTGATGACGCCGATGACGCCGAGCGGCTTCCGGTAGACCCGATTCTCTTTGTTCGGCACGATCGATGGTTTGATCAGCCCGTCCATCCGGAACGGGAACGTCGACGCCTCTTTAATGATTGCCATCGAGGCAGCGAATTCGCCTTCTGCCTTGATGCGGGTGCTGCCTGACTCTTTCACGAGCCAGTCGATGATGTCGTCTTTATAGTGTAACGTCAGTTCAGCGAACCGCTCGATCAGAGCGCGGCGCTCTTGCGGCAGCATGACCGCCCATTCGCCTTGCGCTTCCTTGGCCACCTGATACGCCTTGTCGAGATCGGACTCGTCTGCTGACCGGATCGAGAACAGCTTCTCGTCCGTGAACGGGTTGACGTTGTCGATCGACTTGTCGCTCGAACCGTCTACCCACTGGCCATTAATGTACATCTTTGTAAAATCGGTATGCATAACAACACTCCTTTGTTTTTTGCTTCACCATAAGAAGTATTCACCTCTTGTCAAAAATTAAACATTAGAATGTGTACTAACTTGTTTAACAAACTAGTTGATTTTGGAATCTTTATCCATTACTATTATGTATAACAAGTTAGTTTGGAGAAAGTGAGGTCACGCCATGGCGATGAGTCAAATGTTGAAAGGGTTGCTCGAAGGGTGTCTGCTCGCCATCATCGCGAAAGGGGAGACGTACGGCTATGAGATGTCGGAAAAACTGCAAGCGTACGGTTTCACGATGGTGAGCGAAGGCAGTATCTACCCGGTTCTGTTACGGATGAAGAAAGAGGGATGGGTCGAGACGGTTCAAAAACCTCTGCCTTCAGGGGGGCCGAAACGAAAGTATTACGTATTGACGGAAGCTGGGGAACAGGAACTGATGGCGTTCCGGAAGCGTTGGGCGGATGTGTCGAGCGGTGTCGACCGCGTACTAGGAGAGGGGAATGAACGTGGAACTTTCGAAAAAGAGTCGTGATTTTTTAGACGATTTGGCTGTCTATCTCATGTCGAGCGGGAAATCAGAACGTGAAGTGAAAGACGTGACCGAAGAATTGAAAGACCATTTGGAAGAAGCGGAGCGGGCAGGTAAGGACGTGACCGATGTCGTCGGACAGAGCCCTGAGGGGTATATGCGCCAACTCGGGAGCGAGATGGCGTTTGACGTGAAAGGGGTAGTGAAAGTTGTCAGCATGATCATTCCGAGCGTATTCGCCTACATCATCATCGGGAACTTTATTCAAGGAGAGATGACGTTCTCGACGGTCCAACTGATCGGCTTCCCACTCGTCGCCGTCATACTTTTACTCGCCGTGACACAAGTGTTCCGTAAGATGTCGACTGATTCGTCTCGCGGCAAGATGAAAACTGGGTTGACGTATGCCGCGCTCGGTGCATTGCCGATGACGCTATTCCTAGGCTTGATGACTTTCGACCTGCTCGTTGAGACACCGAAGATCACGTTTGGGACGGTCGGGCAGTTCGTGTTGTTCGGGTTGGCAGTGCTCACACTCGTCATCGTGTCGGTGTGGACGAAGACGTGGATCAATCTGATTATTCCACTTCTACTGTTTGTGCCGCAATATGTGTTCGCGCAAACGAACCTGCCGCTTGAACAACAGTTGATTTTCTCAATGATAGTTCTGTTCGTCGGCATGGGAATCGTTATGTTCGTCTGGTGGAAAAAGAACGAAAAGGGGCAAGTTTGATGCTGGGGCGAATCCTCTTAGTCGTTCTCCTGTGTCTGCCGTGGGGTTTTCTCGTGACAGCGGCAGACTTCCTTTGGGGCAATGCGCTCGGATATCTCGTGATTCCGGCCATCGTGTGGTGGGGTGTGTGGTGGTTTGGCCGGCGTGGGATGTTCCCGTGGCTCGCATTTGGGCTCGTCGTCTCATACTTCATTTCCACGGCAATGGTGTGGCGCGTCGATGGGGCATGGGATTACTTCTTCAAGCCGATCGGCCAGTCCATCCTCATGAATGTCTGGACCATTGTATTCGTGAGTGGTGTCGTTTTGGCGTATGTGTATCGTCGTACTTTTCAAAAAGCACGTGAATCTGCTTAAGGTCGGGTTCGGCTGGGAATAGGAAACTGTACGCCAATAGAGAAAGAAGGGGTTCCCATTGCCAGTCAATCCGACGATTCAATTTTATTTGGATCAATTTAAAAATCAGATGTCACCCACATATGAGCAAATGAACCCACTCGAGTTAAGACGACAGGAAGATGCAGTGCTGACGAGGTTCCAGCATAAAGAGCACGTTCACGAAGTCGAGGACTTGGATCTCTCGCTCCCAGGGCGTACGCTCCCGATTCGGATTTATCGGTCAGGAGCAACGACCGCTCCGGCACTTGTCTACTATCACGGCGGCGGTTACGTCACCGGCAGCATCGAGACACACGATGCGATTTGCCGCACCCTCGCGAACGAGGCGGACTGTACCGTCATCTCGGTCGGGTATCGCCTCGCGCCCGAACATAAATTTCCAGCCCCGGTCGACGATGCTTACGATGCACTCGTTTGGATCGGGGAACATGCTTCGGAATTAAACGTAGATGCGTCACGACTCGCCGTCGGCGGCGACAGTGCCGGCGGGACGCTCGCCACGGTCAGCGCATTGATTACGAGTGAGCGCGGGGGGCCGTCACTCGTTCATCAGCTCCTGTTTTACCCGGTGACCGGGACCGAAGAGAACTTGCCGTTATCTTTGATTGATTACGCTACCGGCTACTTGCTTGACGAAGGGTTGATCCGTTGGTTCCAGCAGCAATATTTTAATGACGAAAATGAGTTGACACATCCGTATGCGTCACCAATTTTGTCCGATCGCTTAGAACAATTACCTGCGACGACACTACTGACGGCCGAGTACGACCCGCTCCGTGACGTCGGTAGGGCTTATGCGAACAAATTGATCAGCCTCGGTGTCCCGGTGACGTATAAAAATTACGGGGGGCTGATCCACGGCTTCACGAACTACTATGCGTTCGTCCCAGAGGCGAAACGGGCGGTGAAAGAGGCGGCTCATTGTTTAAAAACAGCGTTTGAGAACCAAAAAAATATTCTTGGATAAGAGAAGAGGACCATTCTGACCTATTGTCGGAACGGTCCTCTTCTCTTATGAGTACGCTCGCACCATCAGACTCTGTTGCAAGGCGCGTTATTTCATGCTTTCGATAAACTCGGGAAGCGACAGCCTTCCGGGAAAAGGTGGCCGTCTCTCATGCGAATCATCCATTGTCCGTCACGTGCACGTGACGCACGTCGTTCGACATCAGCCAAGTCAGGTGTGAATTCAAAGACGATTTCCGCGATCCCATCAAAGGAGAACCGTGCCACGACGTCACGCATATCGACAGGCCGAGGCGACAGCACCGCGAACAAATGTAGACGCGTGCGCTCAATAAAATAGATGACATGCACGTCGTCGAAGCGATAGACGTTCTCGTTCAGGCCTTGATAGAAACGGAACATCCAAATATGCATGTCGTCCGTCGTATAGAACCGGAGCTTCTCATAAAACGGTTCGAGGCCCTCGTCACAAGCCAAAATATAGGGCAATCCATCGGCGTCATGTTGTTTGAAGAGGTGCTTGAAGACGCGGGTGGCGAGTCCTTGTCCTTGTCGATCCTCGTCCGTCACGAGCGTCATCCGGCTCATGCTGACGTTCGAGATGATGTTCCGGTAGAACGTCAACGAATAACAGCGATAGCGGTCGGTCCATTCACCGTCCAGATACCATCCGCGAAAATCGATGCCGAACATCTAGTCGGTCAGATAGAAAAATGATTCACGTTCTTTATCTGAATACTCGAGATTGGTGATCGGTCGTTTAGCCATGTGACTCACTCCTTGTTTTGAACTTCTCGGCCTGTTCCTGTACATTAGAGGCAGAGAGGGGTAATTCAAATTATGAAACGGTATGAAGCTATTTTATTTGATGTCGACGATACGTTGCTAGACTTTAAACGGAGCGAGCACGTCGCCTTGGAGCAATTGCTCGCCTCACATAACGTCCGGATGACCGATGCGTTAAAACAACAATACGTGACGATCAACAACGGGCTATGGCGCGCGTTTGAACGCGGTGAGGTCGGACGGGAAGACGTCTTGATGGGCCGCCACACGCAACTGTTCGACACGCTCGGGATTGCGATCGATGCGCATGAAGTCGAACAGCGCTATCGGGACCATTTGCACGACGGGGTGCACATCATCGATGGGGCACTCGAACTCGTGCAAACGCTCAGTGAACAGTATCCGCTCTACATCGTCACGAACGGTGTGACAGAGACACAGTTCAAGCGGCTTGAAGTGTCGGGGTTGCTCCCGTATTTCAAGGACGTGTTCGTCTCCGACGCTACGGGATCGCAAAAGCCGATGAAACCGTTCTTTGATTATGTATTCGACCGTGTCCCGAACGTGTCGCCAGAGCGCGGACTCATCGTCGGTGACTCGCTGACGGCGGACATCGCCGGAGGACGCATGTACGGGCTCGATACATGTTGGTACAACCCGGATGAGGTTGCGGCAACGGTCGAGACGACGTATGAGATTCGAGACTTGAACGAACTAAAAACGATTTTATAACGTGCGTCTACTGAGTCAGCGGTCAATGAAATGAGGCGGCAATGCCTCGGGCAACGCATAGAGCGTCTCTGGATACAACGTCAGTTCGCGTAACTGCTCGAGCGGCTGCCAACGATAGATGAGGTGATCACCCTCTGGTCCGTGGAAGTCGCCGGTCTGGAGCGGGAGGTCACCTTTTACATAAAAATACATGCCGATCTCATGGACCGTCCGTTCGAGATACGTGAAAAAGTTTTCGGAGACGAAAGCGAACACCGTCTCGGACACGTTGGCTGCGAGTTCTTCTTTCAGTTCTCGCGCGAGCGCGAGTTCGGCTTGTTCACCGATAGCGACGCGACCGCCGGGTAACGCCCAAAAGTCGTCATTTATGTTTCGGTGGACCAACAAGTGATTGTCTTTCACCCAAATGCCGGCGACTCGGTAGTTGAACGTGCCTTGCTCGGTCGGAAATACGATATCCATATGCAACACTCCCAATTTTTACTAAATTCATTATACGCCAAGGAGGCAGACAATGTTTCAATCAAATGCAGTCTATGAGGGACAAGATTTTCGTGAGACCTCGTTCCGTGACCTTCAACTTTCACATACGACGTTCGAGAACTGTCGGTTCACGTACATCGATGCGACCGAGTTCGAGACCGAGCAGTGCCGCTTCATCAACTGTGACTTTACCGACTCGAAATGGAACGCATCGCGCCACGTCGGCAGTTCGTTTTTAAACTGTCAATTCAATGGGGCGAATTTGTTTTTAAGTGTGTTCGATCAATGCAAGATGACAGGTTCTTCGTTCGAGTCGTGTACGTTTGAGGGCGTGACCGTTCGTGGAGGCGACTGGTCGTTCGTCAATTTGCGTCACGCACCGCTCCGAAAAATGGATTGGTCGGATGTTCGTCTAGTAGAGGCTGATTTGTACGGGGCGGACTTGAAGGAGTCGCGCTGGACGAACGCTGCGTTGACACGTGCCGTCCTGCAGCATGCGGACTGTACGGCTGCCGACTTCATAGGTGCTGACATGGACGGGGTCGATTTCACGGACGTTACGCTCAAAAAGACGAAACTCGACGTCATGCAGGCGGTCCAAGTCGCCCGTTCGCTCGGGGCCATCGTCGAATGAACAATAACCAGGTGCTCGAGCAGCTACTCGCTTTGGCGGAGGAGCGGGAAGACATCCGAATCATGGTGTTGAACGGATCGCTCGTCAATCCGCACGTTTCCCCAGACCGGTTTCAAGATGTAGATGTCACGTTTTTCGTTCTGGACGTATCATCGTTCATAACGGATCGATCCTGGATCGATCGGTTCGGCGAGGTGTTGATCATGCAGACACCGGACGAGTCACCGTCTCAAACAAGATACGAGCGGTTTGCGTTTCTCGTCCAGTTTGCAGCCGGTCATCGGATCGATCTGACCGTTCGTCCTGTTCGCGTCGTGCAGGAGGCGATTGCGGAAGATTCGCTCAGTCTCGTCATGCTCGATAAAGATGACACGGCAGGCCGGCCTGTGCCGAGCGATGAGACGTACCGAGTCAAACGCCCGAGCGCGTTTGACTATGCGTCGTGTTGGAACGAGTTTTGGTGGGTGTCATTGTATGTCGTGAAAGGACTAAGGCGCAATCAACTGCTGTATGCGATCGATCACGTGACGATCATGCGAGACATGCTCCGACAGATGATGGCGTGGGATGTCGGATATAGGACCGGCTTTTCCGCGAATATCGGGAAAGCTGGGGACGCTTTGGTGGACCACTTATCAAATCAAGCTTGGCAAGCATACTTACGGACATACCCGGTCGCGGATCCTGCGGCGATTACAGCCGCGTTTGAAACGTTGGTCGAGCAGTTCTGCGTCTACAGTCGGCGTGTTTCGGAGAAAAGTGGCAACTCATTTCGGGACGACGAGTCTAAGCAGATTCGTGACGCATTTTCGACGCTTTGGACTTCAAACGATTAGTTTTTAGCCGAGTCGGGAAACCTCCTCTATAGAAGGGGGAATGATGCTTGAATCCGTATACGACGTTCATCGCGCTCCTAGTGGGGAGTTTACTCTTATTTGTCGGCATCCGGACGAAGAAATGGCCAATCGTTGTCGTGGCCTTATTTCCGCTTGGACTCGTCGCATTTAACATGTTTTTACTTATCACCGGACGTTAGAAGACTGCTTGTCAGTCTTCTTTTTTGTACATCGATTTTACGAAAAACGCGGTCGGGAGCAAGATTCCGATTGCCGCTTCCAGAAGTGCGAACAGACGGGCCGGTCCAACCGGCAGTAAGTCACCGAATCCGATTGACAGAAGCGTGACACCGCTGAAATAGAGCAGGTTTTGCCAGGATGGCTCGACAGCGGTCATCGTCTCAAGTGACGTGACGAGAATGACCCCGTCCCAAGACAACGCGTAATAAACCAAGGCAAACCCGACCATCACACCTAACAAGCTGATGAAAAGGTGGCTAAATAATCGGCCGTCAAATCCGGTCTGCCGGTACGTCTGTCGGCGGAAGAAGGTATATACGTTCAGTCCGACGAATAAGAGGGCAACCGTCAGTAAAATCGCATTCATCCTCATCTCTCCTTTTTTGCTAAGTCATACTAAGTTGTTTCCCTGAACAATTGACGTCAAACGGACCTAATTGCACCATGAAGTATTCTGCGACAAGGAGGTGTCCGTGTGCGACGCTTTAGGTTGACGAGTTTAGTGCTGCTTCTGCTGCTAGGTGGATGTACCACGAAAACGCCATTTGATTTTGATGAAATCAGCTCGTACAAAATTTTTTACAATATTCCGACCGAGGCGATTATCGAGGATATGACTCGGTATGATCTCGTGATCATCGAACCGATTTGGTATACACCGGAGCAGATTGAAGCGATTCGTTCGAACGGCACGAAAGTGCTCGGCTATATAAACGTGATGGAAGCGGACACGTGGAATCGGGAACTGATCGGTCAAATGAAACAAGACGATTTTTTCTACCGGGACGGAGAGCGTATTTATTTTCCGAAATGGGATTCCTATTTGACGGATATCAGTTCGGACCATTTTCGGAAGATTTTGATGCGCGAGATCCAAAAGCAAGTCATCAATAAACACTTAGACGGTATCTTTTTAGACACGGTTGGAGATATCGACGATGTACACCTCGACTATCCCGAAGACTTGACTGAGCAATTGAACGGGTTAGAAGCATTTTTAAAAGCGATTAAGCAGACTTACCCTGGGATCCCGATTGTACAAAATTGGGGAATCGAAACGCTTGAACGAACGAGCGCTCCATACGTGGACGGGTTCATGTGGGAAGGGTTCAATTATTCGGAGATCACATCGGACTCTTGGTCGATGGAAATGTTGGACCGGATGAATGTGATTCAAGAACAGTATGGGATTGCGGTACTTACCGTTTCGGACCAAGAGGCAGCTATTAGTCGAGACTTGGCGGAAGCGAACGGGTTTATCCATTATCATGAACCCACTTATTATGACACATGGGATTTTCAGGAAGAGAATTAAGATATTTAGCAGGGGAATTTGCTGCGAGCGCCAAATAAGTAAGCATGACATTCGTGTTATGAAGCTGTGACTAATCGTTGGGAGGGGATTATCATTCTATATGCTCAAGACCGTCCGTGGATTAAGTGGGCCGAAATTTTTATCGTGTTCACTTTATTGATCGGAATCGATTTAGCTTTCAATTTAGGGACGATTCAAAATGATTTGAACCTATTTTATGTAGCCGCCATCTTGTTCGCGCTACGTTACGGAACAACCTTTGGGTTGATCAGTTTCGCCGTCTTGCTTCTGTACAAAGTCCTCTACACCGGACTTGTCGGAGGCGATATCTTCTTACTGTTCTACGATACAAACTCACTTCTCACTCTTTTCTATTACTTCGCACTCACTGTCATCGTCGGCTTGTTTAGCACTTCATTTCGAGAGCGTTATGAAATCAGTCAGTTTCGCAACGAAGAACTGAAAGATGAAAACACGTATTTGAAAGAGACCGTCGATTTACTCAACACTTCGCAAACGACCCTTCGTCAAAAATTACTTCAATCGGAATACAGTTTAAATCAATTGTACGAACTAGCTGTCTCGCTTGACCTGCCACATCCTGAATTGATTCGTAGCGAGACGATTCGTCTGCTTAAAAAATATTTCTTGGCGAGTGACGTCGCCATCTATCATGTCGATCGATCGCAAAAGTCGATGCGTCTAATCATTCGCCAAGCCGAGAAGAAAGAGTTTCCACAAACCATTTTCTTAGATGAGGCGTCGAGTATGTTCAAACGTTTCTTCCAAGTCCAAGAGACGATGTTACGGCAACTCGATGATGACGACACGGATCCGATGTTGCTCGCTCCGATCGTGATTGACGGAGAGACGCGTGAAGTTGTCGTCATTAAGCGTCTGCCGCTTCGGAAATTGACGACAGATGACCTCCACGTATTAAATATCTTGTTCTCGTGGATCGGGACGCGAATCACAAACGCGCAAAACTTGATTCGTAAAGAGCAGCACGAGAAGCGCTACCCGGGCACATCGTTCTACAAGAAAGAGGCGTTCATCGAGATAGTGGCGCTTCAAGAACAAAAGAAACTTCATCACGACCAACCGTTCATCGTACTCGAATATGCGCTCGGTTATGAACCAGTCTCGCTCGAAAGTATTGAAGCGATCGTGCAGTCGTATTTGCGAGAGATTGATATCGTCGGTTATGACCAAGACGAAAACAAGTTGTTACTCTTGCTCCCAGGAACGAGTGAGGAGAACCGTCAACGAGTTTATGATCGGATCGAAGGGATTTTGATCCAGAAGGGAGTGTGAGTTCATGGAAGCCATCGACAGTTTAGTTTGGATTGGGCTCTATGTGATTCACGCAATCTTAGCGTTCGTTTTGTTAGTGGTGTTGAAGCGAAAAATGAAAGCGCTAGACTATGGGGTGGCAGTGGTCGCTTTATGCTTCGGCCTATTTTTACCTTTTGTCGCTGAAGTCGCAGTATATGCAATTTATCGCTTCGCAGAACGCTTCGATCGGAGCGGACTGATTGAAGATTACGACGAGTATATTGATTTTCGGGTCGTCAATTATGAGCAGATTCGGCACGATGCGAAAACGAGCTCTAGCCTGCTGCCGTTAGCCGATGCCATCAATTCAAAAGATCCGGCGATTCGCAAGCACTCGATTTTGACGCACGTCAACCAGTCCATCAATAACCAAGGGAAATACTTGCAGATGGGGCTTAATAGCACGGACAGTGAAACGGTCCATTATGCGGCCGCGACGATGAATATTCTCATCGATCAGTACGAGCAGGAATTAAAATTGGCGAAGCATGAATACGATTTAGGAAACCCGGAAACGATTCATCGACTAGCGACAATTTACAAACGGATGATTCACAGTGAACTGATCACGGAAGTCATGTTGAAAGACAGACGTGAGGCCTGGTTAAAAGAGATTTTGAAAGCGAAGACGCTGTATCCGCCGTCGCCATGGATTTATGAGGATCTAAACGAAGTCTACATCACGTTAAAACGTCCTAGAGATCAGCTTGAAATATTGAAGGAGTACGTTCACCATTTCCCGGAACGCATCGAGGCCCATCTCATGCTCATCGATTTTTACTATGAACGGGAGCGGTGGACCGAGGTGAAGGCTGTCATGTTTATGATGCAAACACAATTTTCGTTAGACGATGTGCCGTATGAGCACCGACTGTTGTTTGAAGAATGGAGTGACTCGACATCATGGAAAAACGAACTGTAATCTCATTCTCGCTCTTCATCGTGTTATTTCTCGTCGTCGTCGGCGCAATCCAATACTTGAGGATCCATTCCTTGCATACGTTGTTACCGAACGTTGCTGAGCAACGAATGAACATCGACCAATTGCAAGGGGATGCTTCCACTAAAACAGGAGAGCATCAACTTCAAGTTTACCTTGTCCGAGACGAAGGTGATTTGGCGGTCAATACGGCAGATAATTTATTGTATGGCTTGCGTTACGCCAAACTAGACGTTCGAGAAATTGAGGCGGGTGCGGTCAGTTCGATCACGCCGTCTCCCTACAGCATCATCGTCTTTACAGGAGAACAAACCGCGACATGGCCATTGCAAGAGACGAAACGGTTCGTCGAACAAGGAGGCAATGTCGTGTTCGCCAACCGTTTCAAAGACCCTGCTTGGAATGAAGTGACAGGTATCGAAGAAATCGGTGAATTCGTTCCAGACGTTTACGGTCTGAACTTCGAAGAAACGATTTTCCCGGGTTATGTCGACTTGAATCCACCGGACGATCTGTTCGTCCATAGTGTCGTCGACTTCGCAATTGCAGACGAAGCGAACGTTTTACTGTCAGCAGAAGGATTTCCTGTCCTTTGGGAATATGAGGTCGGTGATGGCAACGTTCTGTACTGGAATACAACGATCACCGATCAAAAGATGATTCGCGGACTGTTCGTCCAAACGCTCGGAACGTTACCGCCTGCGTTCGTGGGTGCCCAAGCGGCGATTAAGCTCATGTATATCGATGACTTTCCGGCTCCAGTCATGGACGGCAAGATGAAAGACGTCTCGGCGACACCACTCGATAAATCGGTCAAAGACTTCTTTGCCGAAGAGTGGTGGCAAGACATGGTCGACATGGCTCAAGATGACGACGTCATTTACACGGGCGCGATGATCGGGACGTACGAAGAAGAGATGGAACTGCTAGATGAACAATTGATTAAACGCGGCGAGTTCCCGATGCTCTACTTCGGTCGAAAACTATTGGCGCAGGGTGGTGAAATCGGGTTGCACGGCTATAACCACCAATCGCTTGTCACGGCCGATGAACCAATCGATCCGACGTACGGATATATTCCGTGGAAAGACAAGGACGAGATGAAGCGTTCGCTGCTGCAGGCAGAGTCGGTATTTGCTAACTATTTCCCGGCAGAACAACTTAAATCATACGTCCCACCTTCGAATGCACTCAATCGTACCGGTGTCGACGCGATTGCTGAGGCGTTGCCTGAACTGCGGACGATTGCGTCACTCTATACCGGTGACCCGGAAAGTGGCGATTTTGTCCAAGAGTTCGAATTTGATACGACACACGCCGAAATCTATCACTTCCCGCGCATCACGAGTGACTACGGGGAAGAAAGAGGTTCGATCTTCCAAATGGTCGATGCGATCGCTAACTTTGGGGTGTTTTCACACTTTATCCACCCGGATGACGTCATCGACCCAGACCGTGCTTTCGGTCGCGACTGGGATACGATGTTCGCCAGTTTGAAAAAAATCGTCGATGATGTCAACGTCAGCTATCCCTATTTAGAGGCCTACACACAACACTATGCGACGGAAAAACTAATCACGTATCAAGAGGCAGACTTGAACGTCACGTTTGATGACGAGACCATTTATTTGACTGGCGACGGACTTGTCAATCCGTCACACTTCACCGTCCGTCTAAAAGTGGGCCAATCATTGGACACAGGCAAATTCGCATTCGGCACGGTCGAGCAGATGGAGGCGGACCGTCCACTCTATCTTGTCCAATTGACATCAGCGAACGCTGAAATCGCCATCAAGGGGGACCCGCAATGAAGATTGGGCTCGTGTTAGAAGGGAGTTACCCGTATGTGAGCGGAGGTGTCTCGAGTTGGACGCAGACGCTGATTGAAGCGATGCCGGAAGTCGAGTTTGAAATCATCTCGATTCAGCCATCGATCAAGCGGCCAGAAGATATGAAATATGAGTTGCCGCAAAACGTGTCAGGGATCACGCACCTTTATTTAAGCGATATGGATAAAAAGGCGAAGGGTCGAATGAAGCTCGACGCCGAAGACGAGCGGAAAATTTCGGAATGGCTCATGTTGAAAAACCCGAACCGGCAAGCGCTTGGCATTCTCGGGAAACAAGTCCCATCGAGCCAAGCCTTCTTCTCAAGCGAGTTCTTTTGGAGAAACGTAAAATCGGCTTACGCAGAAGAAATGAACGGTGGCTCGTTCATCGATTATTTTTGGATGTGGCAGAGTATGTATATGCCGATTTTGCGTGTGTTGCATCAACCGTTACCAAAAGTCGATCTCGTCCACTCCATCTCGACAGGCTACGCCGGCGTCGTCGCATCTTACATGAAAGAGACGCAAGGCATTCCATTCATTTTGACCGAACACGGCATCTACTCACGTGAGCGCGAGGAAGAAATCCTACAGTCTTATTGGATTCCGTCCCCTTACAAACCGAGGTGGGTTCGCTTTTTCCATCACTTGTCGCGCGAGGCGTATAACGCGGCCGACGAGATTATCACACTGTTTGAGCGGAATCGCGAATATCAAGAGTGGATTGGGGCGCCTAGCGAGAAGACAAAAATTATCGCCAACGGGATTGACGACCGTCATATCCGCGCTACGCTTGAGCGAGCCGAGAATGATGTGTTCCAAATCGGGGCCATCGTCCGCCTCGTTCCGATCAAGGATTTGAAGACGATGATCTACTCTGCAAAAATCCTTCAAGAGCGCCATCGGCTGTTCAAACTGACAATCATGGGTCCGCTTGATGAGGACGAAGAGTACGCCGAAGAGTGTCGTTTACTGATTGAGCAGAGCGGGCTGACCGACTATGTCGAACTCGTCGGGAAAGTGAACGTACAAGACTGGTTGCCGAAATTTGATTTATTGTTGCTGACGAGCATATCGGAAGGGCAACCGCTCGCCATTTTAGAAGGGATGGCGGCCGGCATCCCTTGGGTGGCGACCGACGTCGGGGCTTGTTCGGAACTACTTTACGGACGCGCTGACGATCCGTTCGGTCCGGCAGGCTTTATCGTTCCCCCGGTCCATCCGGAAGCCATCGCTGACAAAGTCGAATGGATGATGGATTATCCGCGTGAACGGATGCGCTTCGGTAAAAATGGCCGCGAGCGTGTCCGTCAGTATTATCGATTGCAACAGTTCGTCGACCGCTATAAAGCAATCTATGAAGCGAGGAGGGAACAGTATGGCGGGCATCGGGTTTAAGTTACAAAAGCTGTTTCAAGAAGACTATTACTCTTCAAGACTGAAGGCGTACACGTTTTCCGGGCTCGTCACATCGGGCCCTTGGCTGATCGTCATCCTTGTTGTCGGTACGATTCAATGGTTGGCGTTTCAGATGCCGATGTTGTCGCTCGAGGAACGGACACTGTTTATGCTATCCGTGTCTTACGCGTTCATTTTCTCGCAAATTCTATTTAGTTTTCAGCAGCTCGTCGTCACGCGATACGTGGCCGATTTATTTTATGAAAAGAAAGCCCATGAGATCTTTCCTGTCTTCACCGGCATGTTAAAAGTGACGATTCTCGCTGCCGTCGTCATGTATAGCGTGTTTTGGCTGATTTCACCGCTCAGTTTCGCCTATAAGCTCGTCCTGTTCGTCTTATTCATGACCATCAACGTCATCTGGGTCATGTTCTTGTTCTTGAGCGCCGCCAAATTTTATCAAGCGGTCGCTTACAGCTTCTTGCTAGGCGGGGTTATTTCAGTCGCGAGCGTCTATTTGATCAGTCGTCTCATGGTCAACCCATCGAGCCTCGAGCTTTTGTTTGGCTTTACCGTTGGGATGGTCGTGACGCTGTTCGGCCTATTCTTCGCGATGCTCCGAACGTTTCCGCTCAGGTATGCAACACGAGAGTTTTCATACTTCCGGTATTTTGATAAGTATCCGGACTTGTTCGCGATTGGTGTGTTATACGTGCTTGGGATCTGGGTGACCAACTTCATCATCTGGTTTGGTGAAGGGCGCATGGTGATTGCCGATTCGTTCGTGTTCAATCCGTATTACGACACGGCTGTGTTCTGGTCGTACTTGACGATCATCCCGACCCAGCTCTTGTTCGTCGTCGCTGTCGAGACAAGGTTTTACGAGCGCTACCGAACGTTTTACGGCTTGATCAATTATGGTGGGGCGTTACACCAAATTGAGAAGGCGAAGCAGACGATGACGACGGTGTTGAAAAATGAATTGATCCGACTTGGGCGAAGTCAAGGTGTTGTCACCTTGTTCGCGATCTTGATGGCGGGTGTGTTCATCGGTTGGATCGGTGTCCCGGAAGAAGTCGGTCAAATTTTCCGGATGACGACGCTCGCCGCGTTCGCGAACGCGATGATTCTCGTACTGACGCTGCTCTTGCTTTATTTTGAGGACCGGCGTGGTGCGTTGTTCGTCAACCTCTCGTTCTTCACATTGAACGCCTTGTTCACGTTGTCGTTACTGTCACGCGGAATCGACTGGTACGGAGTCGGCTTTGCCATCAGCACGACGATCACGTTCTTCATTGCGGGACTACGCTTGATTTATTATATGGGGAAGGTCGATTATTACGTGTTTGCGGCCTCGAACCGTCGTAAGCTCGGGACAGAGCGGTTCTCACATTTTGGGACCGCGCTCAACCGTCGCTTCTCGCGTTAAAGGGTTTGCATTTTCCAAAAAGATTGATATGATGTGGTCGAAGATGACCAAATTTCATAATGTTTGCCACTAGGGGAGTCGCTTGACGCGGCTGAGATGGACAAGGTCCAGACCCTTTGAACCTGATCTAGTTCACGCTAGCGGAGGGAAGTGGGCGAAACGTCCTTTCTCACACTCTTTGTGTATGGCCGACGCCGCTTCCGTTATGGGAGGCGGCGTCTTTTTTCATACAAAGGAGGAGAATACGATGACATTTACCGCACACATCCGCCAAGAGGCCGACGCCTTGTTTGAGGCGAGTTTCCACCATCCGTTCGTCCGCGCGCTCGGAGACGGGACACTCGACGAGGCGAAGTTTCGGCATTACGTGATGCAAGACTCGTACTACTTGAATCAATTTTCGAAAGTACAGGCGAAGGGCGCTACACTTGCCCCGACGATGGAGCTGGCGAGCCGATTTTTGACGCACGCCCTCCATACGATCGAGGCGGAGCACGAGTTGCATCGGGACTTTTTTACGATGCTCAAGGTGAGTGACGTGGAGTGGGCGACGTTCGAACCAGCTCCGACGGCTTATGCATACGCGCTCCATATGCAACAAGCCGGCCCGACCCTCGGAGACGTGCTCGCGGCGATTCTTCCATGCTACTGGGTGTATTACGAGATCGGGGAGCGCTTGAAGGACGCAGAGCCAGACCATCCGATTTATTCTGTTTGGATTGCGACGTACGGTTCGGAATGGTTCCGTGAACTCGTCGAAGAGCAGATCGAGCGACTTGACGAATTGGCGGGACAAGCGACGGAGTCAGAACGGATGCGCTATCAGCAGCTGTTTTTGAAAAGTTGCTACTATGAGCTCGCGTTTTGGGAGATGGCCTGGACACTCGAATCGTGGGAACTGCCGCTTGAGGTGGGACGATGAGGCCGGATCTATGGGAAGCCGTCCGGTTGAAGCGACCGCTCGTCCATAACATTACGAACATCGTCGTCGCCAACTTCTCGGCCAACGGGTTGCTCGCCATCGGTGCGTCCCCGGTCATGGCCGATGCGATTGAAGAAGTGGCAGACATGGCGACCGTGAGCGATGCCCTCGTCTTGAACATCGGGACGCTTGACGCAATGACCGAGGCGACGATGATCCGTGCCGGACAAGCTGCGAATCAGTCGGGTCGTCCTGTCGTCCTAGACCCGGTCGGTGTCGGGGCGACGTCATTTCGCCGCGGTGTCGTTGAACGAATTTTGCGAGACGTCCGCGTCACGGTCATCCGTGGGAACGCCGGGGAAGTCGCCACGCTTGTCGATGCCGGTTGGACGACGAAAGGGGTCGACGCCGGAAGCGGCACACATCATCCGCAACAACTCGCCGAACGAGCAGCGAACCGATTTAGCTGTGTTGTCGCGATTACGGGGAGGACAGATTTCGTGAGCGATGGTACGGTCACGCTAGAAATTTTGGGCGGGCATCCGCTCATGACAGAGACCACAGGCACCGGCTGTCTACTCAGTGCGGTCGTCGGTGCGTTCCTTGCTGTTGAACCGGACGTGATGACGGCAACCTCGACCGCGCTCACCGGATATGCACGATGCGGCGAGTTGGCGAGTGAAGCAGCGACGGGTCCTGGGGATTTCCCGATCCACTTTCTCAACGCGCTCGCTACCATGACGTCAACTGACCTGCCGAGCGACCGAATCGAGGTGTTTGCGCGATGAGGCCTCAAGTCTTGACCATCGCCGGTTCGGACTCTGGCGGGGGAGCCGGAATCCAAGCCGATTTGAAAACGTTTCAAGAATTAGGCGTATTTGGCACGAGTGTCGTGACCGCGGTGACGGCTCAAAACACGCGTGGCGTGCACGGTGTCGAAGCCGTCTCCGCCGACCTCGTCGCACGCCAGCTCGATGCAGTCGGATCAGACTTTATCATCTCGGCGTGCAAGACCGGGATGCTGTTCAATCGTGAGTTGATTGACATCGTAGCTGACGCGCTCGAGCAGCATCGTTTTCAAAATGTCGTCGTCGATCCGGTCATGATCGCTAAAGGCGGTGCGACCTTGCTTGAACGGGACGCCGTCACCGCGCTACGGACGAGGCTGTTACCGATGGCGACGGTCGTCACACCAAATATCCCTGAAGCTGAAGTGTTGACCGGCTTGACGATTTGTACGTTCACTGATCGTATGAAAGCAGCTGAGCGCTTGTTGTCTTACGGTGCAAACGTCGTCATGTTGAAAGGCGGTCATTTGGATGGTCCTCTCGCCGAAGACCTAGTCATGACGAAGACCGATACGTTTCGAATGGTGACGCCACGGTTGCTGACGAAAGATACGCACGGGACCGGTTGCACGTTTTCGGCTGCGCTAACAGCGGAGCTCGCGAACGGGCATACCGTTATGGAAGCCGCGCAGAAGGCGAAACAGTTCATCCATAGTGCCATCGCCCACGGATTGCAGATCGGCAGCGGGCATGGACCGACAAATCATTGGGCGTACAATAAGCACCCGAAGGAGGTGGTTTCCATTGAATCCATCGCCTATCGTTGAGCGGTTAAAGCTCTACTTCATTTGCGGCACGGCGGATACGTTTGATCTCGTTCAGACGGTCGAAACGGCGCTTCAATGTGGTGTGACATGTTTTCAATTTCGCGAAAAAGGTAAAGAGCCACTGTATGGGGATAAAAAAGAAGCGATGGCACGAGCGTTGCATACACTTTGTCGACAGTACAGTGTCCCGTTCATCGTCAACGATGACGTCAAGCTGGCAATCAAACTCGATGCGGACGGAGTTCATGTCGGACAAGAGGACGCAGCAGCCGAAGTCGTTCGTCGGCGAATCGGTTCAAAGAAGTGGCTCGGTGTCTCGGTCCACTCGATCGAGCAAGCCGCAACGGCTTCGAGATACGCCGATTATGTCGGAATTGGACCGATTCATCCGACTGTGTCGAAACAAGACGCGGCCGAAGTGAATGGAACGATGCTCATTCGGCAAGTGCGAGCCCGGTTTCAGCATTTGCCAATCGTGGGGATTGGTGGAATCATGCCTGAACACGTCGAAGCGATTCGACGTGACGGGGCTGACGGCGTAGCTGTCATCTCGGCCATTGCTTCTGCACCGGACGTGGCCATGGCCACACGGCGTTTCGCTTGTCTCTGAATTTTATTTGAGGAGGAAGACAGATGAACGTATTTGTAATTGGAGCGAATGGACAGATTGGAAAGCAACTCGTAGAACGATTGAAGCAGGATGGGAAGCACGAAGTCACCGCGATGGTGCGGAAACAAGAGCAGCTAGACGAGTTCAAAGCGAACGGCTATCAGGCGGTTCTCGGAGACTTAGAAGGTGACGTTGAGACGTTGAAGCAAGCGATGAGCGGCATGGACGCAGTCGTGTTCGCGGCCGGTTCGGGCGGCAGCACGGGAGCCGACAAAACGTTACTCATCGACCTAGACGGTGCAGCGAAAAGTGTCGAGGCGGCCCAAGCGAACGGCAACATTAAGCACTTCGTGATGCTCAGTGCCTTGAAAGCGGAAGATCGCTCGGCATGGCCCGATTCGATGAAACCGTACTACGTGGCAAAACATCATGCGGACCGTTTGCTCGAACAGAGTGGACTCGACTATACGATCGTCCGTCCAGGCGCGCTCACAGACGATGCCGGTACAGGCAAAGTGAACATCGACAACGTGTCGACGGGCGAGATTCCGCGGGCGGATGTCGCAGCGTTCTTGGCCCATGTCATCGGTCGACAAGAAGCGGCAAACAAAGCCATCGACTTGGTCAAAGGTGATACTGCAATCGAAGAGACGATATAAATCATGTGAGCGAGCGGATTCGAAAATCCGCTCGCTTTTTTGCGGTGATGTGTCAGCCCGTTCGAAAAAGGAATTGATGCGGCCGATAGAGAAAGTAAAGACGTATCTATTCAAGAAAGGGGTCTGTTCATGACCGCGTTATTTGTCTATATGGCCGCCTATTTACTGCCGGCCTTCTTGTTGAGCCATCTCGCGCTCGACGTCTTGTTACGTAACCCGCGACAAGTCGAGCATCGTCTGCTCAGCCTGTTCGTATTCGGTTACGCAATGCTGTTTTTGGCGGAGTTCGGCCGTCACTTGTCACCGATCGAAGCGAGCCCGGCGTTCGTTACCTATTGGTTCGGCAATGCCGGCATTTTGATCTTTATCTTTTCGGTCCATTTCATCGTCAAAGTGACGGGCGTCGGTGCGAAGATGCCGAAATGGGTATACCCGTATGCAATCTACTTACCGTTGATCCCGGTTGCTTTGACGTTCATTCGACAAGAGAACATCATCAACAGTCAACGCTTCGACCAAGTCGGGCTCTGGATTTATCCTGAATTCAACGTTTCTTATTTGACGACGATGACGATTGGGAACGTCTTTCACTTCCTGATTATTTTGTTGTTGGCGTATGCGCTCAAACGAGCAGAACGGCATGAACATCAACGGGTGCTGCGTCTACTCATCTTGACGGCGGTACTCGTCTTGATTTGGGACATCGTGTTCGGTTACTTCCAATTTCGTGGAGTCATTCCGCCTTATGCGTATATGTACGGCGGATTGGTCTGGACGGTGGCGCTCGTTTTGGCAATGAACCGGCTCGATTTTCTCGCCTCTTACGCCAAGCGCTACGGGACGTTGTACAACTTGAACCCGTCGGCCATTCTGCTCGTCGACGATACTGGTCGGATCGAGAGTGCGAACCCGGCCGCACGCATGTTGTTCCACACGGTCCGTGTCGTCAATGAACGGTTCGTCGACCTATTGCCGGAGAAGAAGCGTGAGGAATGGTGCGATCACTATACACAGCACTTCACGGCCCAAAAGAAGTTTTTAGAGTTCGAGACGAAGGTTCAGACGAAGACCGGACAAGAACGATACGTCGTCATCGATGGTGACTTCGTCTATATCGATCAAAAAATTCACGGCATGATTTTGATTCGCGATGTCCACACGTTCAAGGAAGCGGAGCAGTCGATTCGTTTTTTCGCCTATCATGACCCGCTCACGAAGCTCGCCAATCGTCGGGCTTTTTATGAACAAGCTGATCAAGCGTTGCTTCAAGCGGACAACCTTGCCCTCGTCATCCTCGACCTTGACGGGTTTAAAGGAGTCAACGACACTTACGGCCATCAAGTCGGCGATGACTTCTTGATCCACCTCGGCGTCCTGCTCGAAGAAGTGACACCGGACACCGGGCTCGCGTCGCGCGTCGGCGGTGACGAGTTCTACATCTATTTGACGGACGTGGAAGAAGCGGACATCGTCATGTTCGTGGAGCGGCTGCGGACGACGTTGGTGGAACGGCCGTTCAAACTAGGGCACGGGGTAATCCCGATTCGAGCAAGCATCGGCGTCAGTGTCGCGCCAGACCAAGGCATGGATTTGGACACGTTGATTCATAAGGCGGACCAAGCGATGTATCAAATCAAGCAGCAAGGTAAAAATGACTATGCGATTTACGACGACGCGTTACACGGTCCGACATAACGGGAACGGTAGTAGAGATGTGATTTCAAAAGGAGGAGATGGGATGTCAGAACAACCATTAGTGACGATGCGGGCCGAGGGCGAAGCGACGAGCGTGAAGACGACGGTGCATGTGCGCGACTTACAACCGTTCGTTGTCGATGAGCCGGAACGTCTCGGCGGGACCGATGCCGGACCGAATCCGCTCGAATACTTACTCGGGGCGCTATCATCGTGTACGACGATCATGATTGCCTATGTCGCGCAAGACCAGGACTTTAACTATGACGGTGTGACGTTCGCGACGGAAGGGACGCTCGACCCGCGCGGCTTCCAAGGCGTCGAAGGGGTCCGGACTTATTTCGAGAACGTGCACATCAACATCGTGCTCGACACGACCGAGTCGGATGAACGGATCGAGGCGCTGCAAAAAGGCGTCGAGGCCCGGTGCCCGATCCACAACTTGATGCATACGGCTGACGTCGACATCACGGCGACATGGACACGAAAATAACGAGAGGATGGGGCAACCCATCCTTTTTTTGTGAAATGACAGGGATTTTTCGTGTAGGACACGAACAGGAGTAAGACGTGAGACAGGAGGCGCAAATGGAAATTCGTCCTATGACAGAAAAAGACGCCCACGCGATCCAAGCGTGGACGTATGAAGCGCCATATGGTTTTTAGCCGTACTGTTTCTGATGGGCCTTCTTACGTTTCAAGTAGTCCTCGTCAGCACGGATCTCGTCCCACCGCACTTTAAAGATGCGTGCCGATTCGGCTTTTTCTTCGTCGATTTGGCGATCGTGAATAGCGCCGTCGTCTTTATACTTGCGGCCACCTTTATAGTTGGCGTAACGACGGGCCCGGGTATGGCCCATCTGGATGAACTTCCGCGCCATGTCCATGCCGACGAAATCGTCGTTTGCCCGATACGCTTCAAACAGCTCCATGATCTCATCGGCGGACTGTTTGGCGATGGCAGGTGTCTTAAAGCGCCAGTGCGGTAAAATCTCACTCTTGTAAGGCTCGACGAGTAACACACCTTGTTCGCCTCGTCCGACGCGATACAGCTCGGGCTGCTCGCGAAAATCAATCGTTTCAAAATCTAAGTCGTAATCAAACGGCATCGTCATCCCTCCTCTGTTCCGTTGTTCCCGGAACGGAGGCGAGGGAAACGAGCGAAGGAGTAGCTGACATGATTCTATTAGACACAGAACGGCTACGGCTCAGAGCGTTTCAGCTCGATGACGCCGAAGCGATGCATCGCTATGCGAAGAATAAGCGGGTCGGACCGATGGCGGGCTGGGCCCCGCACGAGTCCGTCGACGAGACGCGGGACGTCATCCGTATGTTCCAGCAAGATCAAGACGTCTGGGCGATCACGTTGAAAGCGACCGGCGAACTGATCGGCAGTATCGGTTTGCACGACCGACGCCCGGACCCGGATATCCAACACGACAACCAGCGCGAAATCGGCTACGTGCTCAGTCCGGATCATTGGGGGAGAGGCTACGTCCCGGAAGCGGTCCGTGAGCTGCTTCGTCACGGATTTGTCGACCTCGGCCTCGAACGAATTTGGTGCGGTTATTTCGATTTCAATGACCGGTCGCGTCGTGTCGTCGAGAAGTGCGGTTTCACGTATGCGTTCACGACGACGCAAGAGCTGACCCGGTTGGACGGACGGACCGTTCGGAGTTTGGTCTATGTCATCACGCGTGAAGGTTACATGAACCGCTCATCGCTTAACTAAGGATGGTGGCTTTATCAATATGAAAGGGCTTGTATATTGACTATCAACATACGAGCCCTTTTCGACGTTACTTCATTCGGAGAAGCGATTCAGTGCGATCATCGAAAAAATATCCGTGTTTGTAAACGTCGAGCTAATACAAGGTAAGATCCGAATAAGATAACTCCGAAGAGTGTAAGCCCGGTCGTGAGTGTGAAGAACGGCGGACGATACGTCAACGCGACCTCGTTGCGACCTTCGTCGAGTGAAACGGCGCTCCAAGCATAGTTTGCTTGCAAGACGTCGCGTCGCTCTCCGTTCACAGTCGCCTTCCACCCTCGTTCATACGGAACAGGGAGGACGGCATATGTCCCTTCGGTTGCGTCTTCAACCGTGAAGTCGATGTCAGGTCCGTCCCAAACGACCGGAATATCCGGGATAGAAGCCGCTTCTTCAAGGGCGTCTTCGAGTGTCGCATAATCTTCCCACTCGATCGTCACGTCTTCAAGTACATACGTTCCTTCCGGTAGACGGAGCGGTACGTTTTTCTCGAGAGGTGTCCGAAGCGTCATCGAAGTGAAATTGGTCCGATAAATCGACGCTTCTGGTTTTCGAGTCGTCCGGTAATTCCCAAGCCGGATGAAGAAATCGTCACCTTCAAGCTTGCGAATCTTGAACGAGACATACAAATCACCCGTCGCCGAGTCTGGGACGTCCGGAATAAAATCAACTCCGCCTTCTTCAGCGGTGACTTGGAGTGTCTCATCTTCCCATACCGCATTGACAGGCTCACTCACAAACGTAATCGTTTGCGCTGGGGACGGTGTCTCGCTCCCGTCTTCTAAGATGACACCCGACAGCATCGCTTGCTCACGCGTCAACATCGAAACATCTTTAAGCGCTTCACGACTGTACGTGTTTGATGTCGTCCGGATGAACGGCAAGCGGGTCGCGCTCTCATAAACGGCGTAACGTTCTGTTTCGGCAAGCAGTTTGAAGCCGTACGGCGCTTCGCTCGCGATTGCTTTATCACGCATCCAATAAGGAGTCGACAGCACATGATGTAAGTTCGAACGGTTGCCGAGTGTCCCGTAACGGCTGACACTTTCCCGTCTCATATCAATTTCAAGGTCGCTCCAATAAAACGTGAGCAAATGTCCGTTCAAAATACTCGAGTATAGGCTCGTCCCAAGGAACGACTGGACGATCGGTGTATTGTTTCGCAACGGTATCATCCAGTCCACGCGTTCGAGCGGTCCGGCTTTTTCACGGACGACGTCGATGAGTTCCCGTTGTTCGGCACTATTGTAGTGCTCGCTTGTCACGAACGTCTCATTCGTATCGATAATCGACAAATCGTGGAGCACCAACTTTGTATATCCGTTGAACACGATGAGACAAGACGCGATGATGAGGTACGGAGCCAACAATGGTTTAAGCCAAAACGATAAGACGGTTAAAATCATGAGGGCAAACATACCGAACACGATTGGCCATGGCGCGTTACCGAATATCCCAAAACCGAGATAAGCCAAAACGGTTACAACTGCTGTCTTGAAAAATGATGTTTTTTCGAAGCGCCAATGCGTCAAGCCGACAGCAACCATGCCGCCGATCGTGAAGCTCGCCAAATACTCCCAGCGATATTGCGGTGCCGAGAAGCCGTTGAAGAAGCTACCGACGTGCGGACTGAAATGGAGTAGGGTCAACAGTAGACTCATGCTCGCAAACAATCGGAACGTGACGTGACGGTAGAGCGGACGATAAAGAGCGAACAGTAGGAAGACGGCCGGTAGGATCAGCAGATTGCTATCGTATAACAAATTGTCGAGCTGAATCCAACGAATCTCATGCTCGAGCGATGGTCGCTCATTTTGCAAAAAGCCATAAGTCGCCGGAATGAACGCAAATGAACTCAGAAGTAGGGCAATGACGCCAGATCCGCTATAGAGCAACCATTGCTGTTTACGACTGACCCGATCTTCGGGTAGGTGAATGAATTGTCGGAACAAGACATAGACGAGAACGAAGACTAAATTGATGTAGGCAAAGTAAAAGTTATTGATCAGCATGATGGCACTAACAACAATAAAGAAGTCGGCGCGACCGTTTCGGATGATGCGTTCGAGACCGATGACAAGGAGCGGGATCCAAAGAAAGCCATCCGCAAAAAACTCCCAAAACGTCACGTGACGGATGTACATGACCGACACACCATAAATGACGGCACCGACGAAAGCGTGGAGTGTGCGGACGTTAAACAACTGATACGCATACGTCGCGAACACGATGACGACAGCGAGCCGGATGACACTCACAATCAAGGCGAGACGCAACCACATGTCCAAGTCAGGTGTGACGAGTCCGAGCACATCAAATAAGGAAACGACGGCGACCGAGAGCCAAAATACGACTGACGTCGAAAAGTAGTAAGCGAGTTGTGTGAGGATACCGCCGCCGAAGCCGAAGTCCTCGGCATAGACGAGATTCCCTTTATGGAACGTTTCGTAAAGGAAATGCTTGAACGGGACCATTTGCGATAAGCCGTCATTCGGTCCGGCGATGAAGCCACCCTGTGATTGATAGTAGATGAAAAAAGCGTGGGCGATGGTCGACACGAGCAACGCGACACTGATGAGTTTGAACTGTCTCATATTGTCGATTGCTCACGTTTCAAAATTTTACTCGTGACGATGAACGTCGCCGGCACAGCGATAAAGATGGCGAACAACGGGGCCAACGTCGTCGAGACGTTCAGTTGTTCGACGAGCAAATAAATACACACCGTCGTGACTGTGAAGTTGACGACTTGCGTCAACGGAAACTGCAAAAATTTCCGTAGCGTCGGTTTGACTTTGAACGTGAAATAACTGTTCAAAAAGAAAGAGGCGATCATGCTGAGCGTGAATGCCACCACATGAGAGACCCCATAGCTGGTGTTCCATAGATGATGAAACAACATATAAATCAAATAGTAGTTAAGAGTATTAATTCCCCCAATGGCGACGAATCTTATAAACTCGGCCTTTCTCTTGTTCATTCGCACTCTTCCTTTGTATGTTAGTTTCTTGAATCAAGTAGGCCGGACGGCGTTTCGTCTCAAAATAGATGCGACCGACGTACTCACCGATGATCCCGAGGCTGACGAGCTGGATTCCACCAAGTAACAGGATGGCTGAGATGAGCGTGAAATAGCCTGGTGTGTCGATACCGTCTTGAATGATGTCAAACAGTGTCAACAGAATATAGAGCATCGACAGTAGTAAAATCAATACGCCTGAGTAAAAGCAAAAGCGCAGCGGTTTCGAATTGAAAGAGATCAACCCGTCGACACCGTAATTGAATAGTTGGCTAAACGACCATTTTGTCTCGCCGTTTTGACGGAGCACATTTTGATAAGTAATCGTCTTTTGTTCCATGCCAATCCACGAGAATAAGCCTTTTGAGAACCGTTGATGCTCGTTCATTCGTAAGAGAGCGTCGACAGCCTCGCGGCTTAGCAGACGGAAGTCACCGACACCGTCCTCGAGTTCGACGTCGACGATTTTGTTGATAAGCTTGTAATACGTCCGAGAGGCCAGTTTTCGAGTCCTGCTTTCGCCGGCTCGGTCGCGCTTGGCGATGACTTGATCAAATCCTTGCTCGAAACCGGCAACCATGTCCGGAATCAGGGACGGCGGATGCTGTAAATCGGTATCCATCAAAATCGTCGCATCCCCCGCCGCGTGTTGCAACCCGGCCAGGATGGCTGCTTCCTTCCCGAAATTTCGCGAGAATGAGATGTAACGCACTTCAGGATGACGCTTTGCCAAATATTTAATTACATCAAGTGTACGATCCGAACTTGCATCATTCACGAATAAGATTTCATAAGAATAAGGAGTGCCGTCAAACTGTTCATGGATGGCGTCGAAGAGGAGAGGAATGTTTTTTTCTTCGTTATAGGCAGGTAATACCAAAGAAATCGTCTTCATAAAAAACACTCCTTTCTACATACTTCCGATGATTATCCATTCCCGAACAGTTGCAAACTCAAGCGTCAATGGTTCCTTTCACATAAAACAAAAACATCCACACCGTCAAAATGGAGTGGATGTAAGATCAGTTAGTCAATCGAGCGAAGCAATGCGCGCACCGGGCTACCATCGCCTTCCACAATCGGTAGCGGGACGGCGTTCAACTCGTAATCCCCGGGCGCGATCGCATCGAGGACAAGTCCTTCGAGGATGTGGACGCCGTTCCGCGCGAGTGCGTGGTGGGCGTCCATGTCTTTACTGTCGATCGCGTCGACCGATGGCAGGTCGAGACCGATCAAATAAATACCGAGCTGTCCCAACCGCTCAGCGAGGGATGGCGTCAGTTCCGGGATCTGGCTTGGGAATTCAGCTTTGTTCGGCCAGCCGTCCGTCTTCAGGATGAGGCGCTCGACACCGGTCAAGTCGAACCCGTCCAAATCGCTCGCTTCAATCTTTTGGCGGCCGGGCAAATGAATGACCCGGGCCGGTCCGATGTAGAGCCCGGGGTCGAGGTCGATCACCCGCTTGCCGGCATCGTCAAAATGGAACGGGGCGTCAATATGTGTGCCTGTATGTAGACTCATCGTCACTTTGCCGACGTTGACGGAGCCACTGTCCGCCATCGGCCAAGCGATCTCGTAGTGGAACTTTGTGTCGCCCGGCCATGTCGTGATCGAGTCGTCGAGCGGCTGTGATACGTCAATCCATTGTGTCATCGTTATGTCTCCTCACAATTTTGTCCGGACGGTCCATAGTTCAGGGAAGAAACGGTGGTCGAGGACGCGGCGCAAGTAGTTCACGCCGGACGATCCACCCGTACCCATTTTTTGACCGATGATCCGTTCGACCGTGCTCATATGATTGAAACGCCACACCTGTTGTTGGTTGCCGATGTCTAGCAACTTCTCGCCGAGTTCATACAAGTCCCAGTACGTGTTGACGTCCCGGTACACGGCGGCCCAAGCGTTCTCGACGCTCTCGTTCCACTCCCAGTCCTGCGTCACGTCCCGGTCGAGCACGTCCGCGTCGATATGCAGTCCGCGGCGGTGCATCTCACGGGCGGTCACGTCATAGATGCTCGGTGCGTTCAGTGACGCCTCGAGGAGCGGATAGAGTGCCTCGTCATGGGCATAGACACTGAGCGTCCGTGCGTTTTTAAAGCCGAGCGCGAATTCAATCTGGCGGTTCTGGTACGATTGGAAGCCAGATGACGAGCCGAGCTCGTCACGGAACTCTAAATATTCGGCCGGGGTGAGCGTCGCGAGGACGCTCCACGATTGGATGAGTTGTTGTTGGATTTTCGAGACGCGGGCGAGCATTTTGAACGAGCGTTCGAGCTCACCCGTTTCGATGGCGGTCACGGCCGCAGCCAACTCATGCAAGATCAACTTCATCCACAGCTCACTCGTCTGGTGGATGATGATAAACAGCATCTCGTCGTGGTGGTCCGACAGGCGATGTTGACTCGATAAGATCGGGTCGAGCTGTAAATAGTCGCCATACGACATGTCTTTTGAAAAGTCAGTTTGAATCGATTGCTCGACTTTATGTTCGATACGTTCACTCATCGTTAATCTCCTTAAGCTACGACTTCACGGACGTTCTCGAACGCCTCGTATTCTTTATTGTCCATTATTGCCTTCAAGATCATGACGACGTCGTACACGTCGGTGAACGTGTTGTAGAGCGCGACCGGTGCGAGGCGGATGATGTTCGGCGCTCGGAAATCGGGAATGACGCGATGTTGTTTGAGCGCTTTACAGATGCGGGCCGCCTCCGGATGCTCGAGGCTCAAATGGGCACCACGTCGTTTTTCATCGCGCGGGCTGCCGATGACGAAGCCGTGCGGTGCGAGCAGTTCATCAATCAATTCGGTCATATACGTCGTTAAGGCGAGCGACTTCTCACGAATCGCTTCCATGCCGACCTCATTGAACATCTCGAGCGCGCCGAGTTGTGGCGCGAGGCTCATGACGTGCGGTGTCCCGATTTGGAACGCACCGGCATGTTCAGCTGGTGTCATCGTATGGTCCATGTCGAACTGTTTGTCTTTTCGTGATCCGAACCAGCCGGCAAGACCTGGCGTCGTCCCGAAATGACGTTCATGGACGAACAGCCCACCGACGCTTCCTGGTCCGCCGTTCAAATGCTTATAGTTGCACCAGTAGGCGAAGTCGACGCCCCAATCGTGAAACGCGTGCGGGATGGCGCCGACCGAGTGGCACGCATCAAAGCCGATCAAAATGTCGCGTTCGTGTGCGGCTTTGGCGAGGCGGGCCATATCAAGAATCTGACCGCTCCGATATAACACCGTCGGCAAGACGATGAGCGCGATGTCGTCAGTCATCGCGGCGATGATGTCATCCTCATTTAAATAACGGCCGTCACGGCTCGGCACTTGAACGAGATGCTCGGCCGGATCGAGGTCTCGTAGCAAGAGTTGGCTTTGGAGTGCGTAAATGTCCGACGGGAACGTCAGCGCATCGGCGAGAATTTTCGTCCGTTTGCCGACCGGTTTAAAGAACGTGGCGGCGAGCTGGTGCAAGTTGACGGTCGTCGATCCGGTGACCATGACTTCGTCGGCACTCGCACCGATGAGCGGCGCGTTGAGTGCGGCCAGCTCTTCTGACAGGTTGAACCACGGATGGCGCCCTGACATCCAGCCATCGATTCCGAGTTCTTTCCAGTCACTGAGCGACTCGAGTAACGTCTTCTCGGCTCGTTTCGATAACAGACCGAGCGAATTCCCGTCCATGTAGATCCCGTCTTGCGGTAAGTAAAACTCTCCCCGGTAGTGTGCGAGCGGGTCGCTTGCGTCTCGCGTCTCCGCATAACCGCGTGTGAAATCTTGAACCATACCATTTCCCCCTTTGACTATCGTGCCATGCTGACAAAAGCGTAGCAATCGGACGCATACGTGTCAACACGGACCGACGTATCGAGACAGCAATAGAGCCGCCATGAAATCGGCGGCTCAGACAAACTCATTTGATTTTTTTGATGTTCTCTTGACGCAACAAGCTTAACAGCGTGTACACCATCAAGATTAGAATGATCGTGAACGGCAGGGCCGAGATCAAGGAAGCGGTCTGTAGCCCTTCGAGTCCGCTCGCGATGAGCAGGACAGCGGCGATGCCACCGAGCAAGATGCCCCAGACGATGCGGACGGAAAGCGGCGGGTTCAAGCTTCCGTTCGTTGTCATGCTGCTGATGATGTACGTCGCCGAGTCGGCCGACGTGATCAAGAACGTGAGAATCAATAAAATCGACAAGATAGACAGGATGAAACTGAACGGCAGCTCGGCGAACGTGACGAACAAGGCGCTCGTGACGTCCGCGTCGACTGCCTGGGCGATCGATGTCCCTTCAAACAAGTCGAGATGAAGGGCGGTCCCGCCGAACACGGCAATCCACATGAGCGCGATGAACGGTGGTACGACGAGAACACCGACGATGAATTCGCGAATCGTACGGCCTCGTGAAACACGAGCGACGAACGCTCCGACGAATGGCGACCAGGCGATGGCCCATGCCCAGTAGAAAATCGTCCAGTCCCTTACCCACGTCCCTTGTTGATAAGGTTGGAGACGGAGACTATAGCGGATAAAGTTTTGCAAATAGTCGCCAAGCCCGAGCGTGAACGTCTCTAAGATGAAGATGGTCGGACCGGCGAAGAAGACGAACACCATCAATACAAGTGCCGTTCCGAGGTTGATGTTACTGAGCCATTTGATCCCGCGATCGAGACCGGTCGTCGTCGACGTCAAGAACAAGGCGGTCAATACGACGATGATGAGGACTTGGACGAGTGCTGTGTTCGGCAACCCAAAGACGCTATTCAGTCCGCCATTGATTTGCAGAACGCCGAGCCCGAGCGACGTCGCGACACCCATGACCGTCGCGATGACGGCAAAAATGTCGATTGCTTGGTTGAGTGGTTGTTTGTAAGGCCGTTCTTTGATGAGTGGCGATAAACTTGTCGAGATCCGACCGTCCGTGTTCCGGCGAAACTGGAAGTAGGCGATGATCAATCCCACGATGGCGAAGACGGACCACTGACTGACGCCCCAGTGAAAGAACGAATAGGCCATGGCGAGTCGGGCTCCCTCGACTGTCAATCCGGTCGTATCCGCATATGGGGGCGTGATGAAGTGACTCATCGGTTCAGCGACGCCCCAAAAGACGAGCCCGACCCCAAAACCAGCTGAAAATAACATTCCGATCCAAGTGAAGAACGGGTATTGTGGTCGGTCGCTGTCTGCCCCGAGACGAATCTTTCCGTACTTGCTGAAAGCGAGGAAGATTAAGAAGAGGACGAAAAAGAAGACGGCGAGTAAGTAGAACCAACCGAACGACCGGGTCGTGAAGTTGAAGATACTGCCGGCGATATCAGCAAATAATGTCGGGCGAATCGCACCGAATAAGACGAGCAGGGCAATGATGCTCGCAGAAATGTAAAACACACGATTCAAACGCGGTTTTCCAGGTGAGATGTTCATAAAGAACTCCTTTCTGAACAGGCAAATATTATTGAGAACTAATAATAAATTCCCTATTTTTGAAAGTGGGAAACCGGGGTTTTCATTTACTGTGCAATCTGACAGTTGAGACTGAGCAAATCAGGGAATTAGAATGGAGACAAACATGCTGAAAGGAGAGAATTAAATGAAATTGATTGCCATCGACTTAGACGGGACGTTATTGTCGCGCACCGGTGTTATCACAGAAGCGAATCAACAAGCGATTCGGCGACGGCAGGAGCGCGGTGATTTGGTCGCCATCTCGTCAGGACGTTCAATCCATGACATCGAGGAAATTTTAAAACGGAGCGGGTTGACGTGTCCGATCCTTTCCGGGAACGGGGCGATCGCATTTTATGAAAATGAACGCATTTACTATCACGCCCTCCCGAAACAAGTCGTTCAGGAGTTATGGGACGTGGCGCATGAGCACGATACGTACGTCGAGTTTTATACGAACGCTGGTGTCAAAGTGCTGCGCACGGGTACCGACTTGTTAAAAGGCGAATTAGATGAGGTGTTACCGCACGACCAGTCGTTCACCCGAGAGTGGGGCGAGCGGGAGATCGAGATTCAAAATGAACAGTTCGGCCTGACATACGTCGATACGATTGACGAGATTGATTTTGAAGCCGATGAAGTGTACAAAGTGTTCATCTATTCGTTCGATCGTCGTAAGCTGCATAAGCTACGGAAGCTGTACGAGCCGCGGACTGATATTTTGATCACGACGGCGGGATGGACGAAGATTGAAATCGGACATCCGAAGGCGAGTAAAGGCATGGCGCTGAAGCAGCTCGCCGAGCATCATCAGATCCCGCAAGAAGAAATCGTTGCGATTGGGGACAACTTGAATGACATCTCGATGTTTGAAGTGGCGGAAACGAGAATTGCGATGGGTAACGCGGTCGATCCGTTAAAAGATATCAGTACCCATATTACGAAAGACGTCGAGGCTGATGGAGTCGCGTATGCGCTTGATCGTTATGTATGAGCTGAAATTTTGAAGAAATGGTGAACTAGGGTTCGTCACTGGGCAGAACGGCTATTGTATTAATGTAGTCCTCATTCAACGTGTTGAGCTGAAAGGGGGCAACGAATGAAACAAAGATTCAGTCGTTGTTTGGCCGAGGCCGGCTCGGTGAAACGAGAGACAGCATGTCCGAAAAATCGACCTGTGTGACCGTCCTTCATATCCGATCTGTCGTCCACTTTGCGTATGTTAAAACGGCAAGGGGCAGACAAACATGATGCTTTGAGGAAGCAGACGTCAACGGATATCGATTTTTCTGGAAACAGAGGTGAGCAGGACGAGGTTCGTGACAGATTTCATTTTTCACAGTCGAAGTGTCGGTAAAATGCCAATCCGGAACCGTTATTTTCGCTTCTGTGCCAGGCTATATCGACCTCTAGACGAACGTACGCTCAGAAATCATTGCGTGAATCGCGTCGATTTTCTAGCACGTATTTGACCAATCCAATGGGACGGTCGATTGAGACGTATCTCGATCGGGTGAAAGTCCGCTTTTTTAGAAAATGCTCACCGTTAAGCGCCACACGTGTGGCGCTTTTTCTTAGGTGATGGGTGAAGGGGTGAATCTATGCCGAAATTGTACTGGCTCGGTACGTTTGTGAGCGGACTGTTGCTCATGTCAATCGGAGAGGCGAGCGCGGTGCCGCGCGTCGTTCCGTATTTTTTGATAGCGGTCGGTGTGACCGGCTTTTTAGTCCAATCCTGGTTCGAACAAAAACGACGCCGTTGACACGGCGTCGTTCGTCGTTAAATCGATTCAAGCAACTGATTGAGCAGCGTATCGATGTCAGCTTGGAGCGCATCGGCTTGTCGTTGCAGCGTCATCAGTTCCTCCACGTCGTTCGTGTCGTTCATTTGAGTGAGTAGACTCTGATGATCATCTTCGAGCTGGTTCAATCGTGCCTCGTCGGCCGCGGTATCGACGGGCCGTTGCGGTTTGGCTATTTTGGCTTTCGGTTGCGAGACGGGTTCAGCGATGTGAGGTTCAACCCGTTTTTCAAGCGCGTAGGCGACATTTCCCGGGAAACGGGTGATTGTTCCATCGAGCCAATACGTGATTGGGAACAGTTTGTTCAAGAAGTACCGGTCATGGGAAACGACGACGAGCGTTCCGGTGAAGCGGTCGAGTGCTTCTTCGAGCGCCTCGCGCGCTTCGATGTCGAGATGGTTCGTCGGTTCGTCGAGAACGAGCACGTTCATGTCCTCGTGCATGAGGACCGCGAGCATGAGCCGCATCTTTTCACCGCCGCTCAAATTGCCGACCGGTTTGAACACGCTCGCTCCATAAAACAAGAACTGGGCGAGCAACTGCCGTGCCTTGCCCTCGTCGACTGCGATCCGGTCTCGGAACGCCTCGATCAAGCGATGCGAGTCGTCGAACTGGACGTGCTGGGACAAGTAGCCGATTCGGGCCCGTTCCGCCCGGCGAACGTCTCCGGAAGTCGGCTCGATCTCGCCGAGTAATAGCTTTAAGAGCGTCGACTTGCCGCTGCCATTCGGTCCAACGATGGCAATCCGTTCCCCGTGACCGGCGTAGAACGAGACGTTTTGAAACACGGTCTGATCATACGTGACAGAAGCGTCTGTCACTTCAAACACATCGCGCCCGGTTCGCCCGCTCGCGGTGAACGTGATGTCGGGCTGAATCGCCTCGAGTCGTGGTTTTTTGATCGTCTCGATCCGAGCCAGCGCCTTTTCCATCGACTTGGCGCGGCGGTAGAACTTTTCGTTCGGGGGATTGCCTTCGTTTGCCCATTGCCGCAACTGCCGGATCGTCTCTTTCATCTTCTTGATTTTCTTTTGTTGCTCGGTGTAGGCATGGAATTGGTCGAGCAACAGCTTCTCTTTTTGAGCGACGAACGAGCTGTAATTGCCGTCAAAACTCGTCAACTCACCGTCCTCGCATTCGACGATTCGTGTGGCGACAACATCGAGGAAGACCCGATCGTGCGAGACGAGCAAGAGCGTCGACGGGCTGTCCCGTAAGAATGACTCGAGCCAAGCCATCGCTTCTAAGTCTAAGTGGTTCGTCGGCTCATCGAGGATGAGCAGCTCTGGTTCTTGCAGCAGTGCCAAAGCGAGCCCGATCTTCGTCCGCTCGCCGCCGCTTAACGTGTCGAATGGGCGGTCGACAAACCGCGTGAGGCGCAGCCCATCGATCATAGCGTTCACTTTGGAGTCGATCACATAGCCGCCGCTCTGTTCGTATCGGGTTTGAAGCGCTCCGTATTTGTCTAATAACGATTCAAGTCTGTTGCTTGACGCCATCTCTGTCTCGAGCGCATGCATCGCCTCGCCGAGCCGAATCAGTTCGGCGAACGCGGTGTAGAGCACGTCGCGCCCGCTCTTGTCCGGATGGGCGGGCAATTGTGCCAAATAACCGATGTTGAGCCGTTGTTTTCGATAAATCGTACCATCGTCAGGCGTCTCGGTGCCGACGATCAAGTGGAGCAACGTTGTTTTGCCGCTACCGTTCCGTCCGACAAGTCCGATCCGCTCGCCTGCGTTCACGTGGAGATTGGCATCGGTCAGGACGGCGTGGCCACCGAATTGTTTTTGAATGTGTTGCATGTCGATCAACATGTGAGTTCCTCCTAAAGTCGAGGCCTATCAAAAAAAACCGAGCGCAAACAAGCGCTCGGTAAGGAAGAGAGGCGCTTCGTCGTATTTTCAACAATGTCTAAAAAAGGACAGACGGGTCCCTTGTTTAAGCGACATCGTGAAAAATCGCACGCAAAATGTACAAATGTTCAGTTGACCAGTGCGTACGTTCGACAAAGTTCACCTTTCTCCCTCCTTTCAATCATCGATATAACTAGTGTAAGCGATTTCTTGGATTTCGACAACGATTGAAAAACAGGAGTTCATCCGATGGACGTCGTATTAGTTATGAATCAAAGGAGGGATGAAGATGCGCAAGGAATGGCTCGGTGCCATCAGTTTGGCGCTCGCCGCTAGCATTTGGGGCGGGATGTACGTCGTCAGTAAGTATGCGCTCGGGTTCATCGAGCCGTTCACGCTCGTCTGGATGCGCTACGCCGTCGCGTTCATCGTCTTGTTCGCGGCATGGTCGTTGTTCGGTCGTGAACAAGTGAGGCGAGAGGATTGGAAATGGATCGCGCGCGTCGGTGTGATCGGTTACGTCGCTTCGATCTCATTCCAATTCATCGGCACGAAGCTGTCCGATGCCCACACCGGCTCACTCGTGACAGCAGCGACACCGGCGTTCATGGTGTTGTTCGCCCGGTTGATTTTGAAAGAGCAGCTCACACCCGTCAAAATCGGGTCACTCGTCCTGGCGACGCTCGGCGTCATCATCGTCGTCGGCTGGCACGTCGATGGGACGTATTTGCTTGGCAGCCTCGTCTTGGTCGGTGCCGCCATCACCTGGGCGCTCATGTCCGTGTATGTCAAAGTCGCTTCGCAAACGGTCTCGTCTCTGACGATCACGACGTTCGCGATTGGGATTGCCTTCGTCTTGATGACACCGCTCATGGGTCTCGAAGTCGTGCAGTCTGGCGTTCCGGACATGACGAGCGTCCTTTGGCTCAGCGTTTTATACGTCGGCATCATCTCGACGGCCGGGGCGTTCTTCTTTTGGAACAAAGGACTCGAACTGATGGATGCGAGCGTTGGGTCGCTGTTCTTCTTTTTCCAGCCGCTCGTCGGAGGTTATCTCGGTTGGCTCGTTCTCGGCGAACAGCTCGACCGAAACTTTTTCATCGGCGCTGCCTGTATCGTCACGGCCGTCACCTGGTCGACACTCGTCGAACGGCGCCAAAAGCGTCGCCTCGACGTGACGGCTTCATACGAACGAAACATTTTATAACACGAACGGTCGGCCCAATGAAGGGTCGACCGTCTTTTTAAAATCCGTGGTCATCCAATTTGTCCTGGTCGCGCTTCATCTCGAGTTCGAGCCGCTGGATCGCCAGCTTTTCTTGCTCGACTTTGAGCCGCAGCTCCTCGACGCGAGCTTTGCGCGTCTTGATGATTGTGTCCGAGGCGATGGCGATGACGGCGATGATCATAATGTAGAAAAAGAAATCCATCTGAATTCTCCTCCTCTCAGCGTCTGCTGAACAAGTCTGTGACTAGTTGTTGCGTGAGCAACGCCTCGCGTCCGTCCGTCAAAATCGGAGTATCGTCAGTCAGCGCCGTGATGAAGTGGTCGATTGCTCCTTGGAAGCCGCGTTGCGTGAGCAACGTATCCCACGAACCGAACGTTTCGGTCGAATGCGCGCCGTGTTCGAAGCGATGGAGCGTCACCATTTCATCGACCGTCAACCGAAGTCCGTCCTTGATGGCGACGAGTCCTTCGTGATTGACGCCCGCCTTGCGGTGCATCGACGTCGTATGCAGGCCAGATCCGTCTTGCCAGACGTGACGTGCGAAATGGAGTCCGTTCGATGCGGTCGTCTCAATCTGTCCCGTCACGAGCCGTAAGTCGCTTCCGGCAAAATAGCGGAGCGTATCGACGACGTGCAGGTAATCGTCGAGTAACGTGAACCGGTAATCATGTCCGCGCAAGCCGTCCCCCCGGTGCTTGACGAAGTCGAGCGAGTGGAATGGGGCCGCTACCTTCACTTGATTATACATCGGGGCGAAGCGACGGTTAAAGCCGACCATCAGCTTGCGGTTCGTACGTTCTGCCGTTTCGACGAGCCGTTCTGCCTGTTCGACGGTTGCGGCGAGCGGCTTGTCGACGTACACGTCGACGCCTTGCGCGAGCAAGTAGGAAACGACCTCGTAATGCGTCTCGGTCGAACTATGGACGAACGCCGCATCGACAGACGAGGCGAGCGAATCGAGTCCCGTGAACGATTCCATCCGATGAGCCCGACAAATTTCATCCCGTTTAGCTTGTGTCGGAGAGTAGGCGCCGACGAGTTCGAACGAGGTGCTGTTCGTCAAGATGGGCAAATACGCTTTTTGGGCGATGCCGCCGAGGCCGACGATACCGATTTTCGGTTTTCTCATATGTACCACTCCTTTCTTCCATCATAACGAAAAAAGAACCGGATGACACCTACGCTTCACGCGTAAAGTCATCCGGTTCTATGTCAGAGACTGGCACTTAGTACGATGTCGCCCTCGGGTGTTTGATTGCCCCGTTCAGGCTCTTTCGTGACGGCGACCGTATCCCAATCTGTCGCTGACTCGGTCGAGTCGAGCGTATAGATGACGGTACCGTTGCCTTTATCGTCTGTGACGAACGCACCGGTCGGAATCGGGGAGCCGTCCTTCAGCAACCAGACTTGATATACTTCGTTCGCCTCGAGCGGTGCGAGGCCGCTCGTCTGGACGATGAGTTGGCGATCGCCGTCTTGCTCGGCCAAGTAGGCGACCCCTTCTGATTCGCCTTCGAGCGGCACCGTGTCGGTCAAGGTAATCGCGGTCGGCTCGTCTTGATTCATCAACAGATAGCCGTTACCGACGAGTGAGAGGACGAGTGCGGCCGCGAGTGCGAGCGCCCCCCACGAAGACTTCTGCTTTTTACGAGTTTCCGTGAACGGTGTGACGGGAGACGGTTCGGCTTTGACGAGCTTCGGTTCAGTTGTGTCTTCGGCGAAGACGTTGTCGAGAATGCGAGCCTTCATGCCGCTCGGTGGTTCGGTCGGTTCAGAGAGGAACGCGACGCCTCCGACGA
Source organism: Exiguobacterium sp. SH31 (assembly GCF_001816105.1). Classification (NCBI taxonomy): domain Bacteria; kingdom Bacillati; phylum Bacillota; class Bacilli; order Caryophanales; genus Exiguobacterium; species Exiguobacterium sp. SH31. Next base: position 13,080 of record NZ_LYTG01000044.1, on the reverse strand, counting down.
GTGCCTCGAGTTGTTCGAGTTCTTCTTGGCACGTTTGACATGTTGCCAAATGTGCCTCGAAGCGAAGCCGTTCGTCTTCCGTTAAATGTTGGTTGAAATAGTCGATCAATTGGTCACAGGCGTTCATCGTTCCACCTCCTTATCTATATCGTCATGGGATAGATGTTTTCGTAACTGTTTCAGCGCTAATCGAATCCTTCCTTTTACGGTACCGAGCGGGATGTCGCACGCGTCGGCAATCTTCTGCTGGCTAAGACCTTGGAAATACATGAGCCGGACGACTTTTTGTTGCTCGACCGGCAACTCGGCCATTGCCGTCTCGATTTGGGCCCGTTCTTCTTGCCACTCGACCTCGGTCTCGACAGAAGGGGACGGGGAAGGAATCGCTTCAGCATATGATTCATCGAGCTGTAAATCGGGTTTGCGTTTTCGAATCAAGTCGATCGTGACGTGCCGGCTCATCGTGAACAGCCACGATTTGAACTTGCCTTTCGACTCGTCGTACACACCGCCGCCGCGCCACAGCTTGATGAAGACTTCTTGCATCGCTTCTTCGGCGAGGTCGCGGTCTTTCGTCAGTTGCATGACGAACGCGTACAAGATTCGTTCGTAGCGGTCATATAATGTTTCGAGCGCTTGCTTGTCTTTTTTCCTGACGCGCTCATACAATTCAATATCAGTCATAGCGTTCTCCTTTACTCATGAAGGGAGTCCCTTGTATTTGTCTAACGGATAGAATCATCAAATGGATGCCTATTTGATATGACTATTTTGTGAATGATCATATGTATCCATCGTGTTCAACGTGAACACGTGGAAGTTGCATCCCCGATTTGACGAAAGAGTCGTAAATTCAAGTAGGTGAGCAGTTGATGTGTCGCGTAGCTGAAGAGCGTCGCCGTGACGAGTGTCATGACGAGCGCGGGCCCGTTTGACAACGACTGATGCCAGAACGGATACGTCCGCACACCGGACAAAAAAGCGAAGACGAGGGCGAAACCGATTAGGATTCCGCTATACTGACAGTAGTACCGACTTAATCGATTTTTCATGTCGCTCATTCCTTTCGTCCTTTTACTATACGAGATGGGGTATGACGACACAAGGAGGATGACTATGGAGCGATTTACGAACGAGGGGCGGACGCTCGTCTGTTTTGATTTCGACGAGACGTATTTCCCGCATGCGTGTACGTCTGAACAGCTAGAGCACTTGCGGCGGCTCGAAGATTTTATCGAGCAGCACTCTCATCGGTTGTCGACGATGTGGGTGACGGGGAGCTCGCTTGAGACGATTCTAGAGAAAGCAAAACGGGCCGAGATGCGCTACTTTCCGCATCGGATCGCCTCGAGCCTCGGGACGGAACTCTATCAAGTGACGGCGTCCGGGCAACTAGAACTCGATACCGGATTTTCGTCGCGGTTCCCGCCTGATTTTTCGAATCGTGTGTCAGAAATCGTGGCCAAATTAGAGAAAGCGCGCCTGATTGAACCTCAGACAAATCTTGGGACGAGCACATGGATGCATAATTACTATTACTTTGGCGAGAATGAGGACGACATTGAGCTCATCCGTTCGATTGCCCGTGACTTCGGTATCGCCGTCAATGTGAGCCGCTGCAATCCGCTCGCCGGCGATCCCATCGGTGCGTATGATATCGACTTCATCCCACGCGGAGCCGGGAAGACCGCAGCGGTCGATTACGTCTGTACCCGCTTTGCATTTCGAGCGGGCGAAGCGTATGCGTTCGGTGACAGCGGGAACGACTTGGCAATGTTGAAGCATGTCGGTAACGGATACGTCCTCGGCAACGGGACGGAGCAAGCCAAGTCTGAACACGATCGCGTGACCGCGGGAAGTTATGCGGAAGGAATGCTAGAGGTGTTGATGCGATTTGTGCAGGAGACACGGTCGCACTAGTTCACTTCAAGCGCTTTGAGCGATACGGAGTGCCGCTTGTTCCGCGCTCGCGAGCAAGCAGGACCGAACCGTTCTCGTGGATAAATCAAATGAGACGTGACTGTGCCAAAGTTCGGTGAACACGGTCGAGAGGGCGGCTTCTGCCAAGTCAGGGTGTGTCGTCAAACGCAGTGTGATGGCGTACAAGATTCGTTCATAACGGTCGTATAGGAGTTCTAAAGCGAGGGCGTCTTTTTGTTGGATGCGTTCGTATAATTCGCGGTCGGTAATAAATGACATTGTAAACTCCTTCAGAGGGTCCAGTTCGCTCATGTTTTGGTCGCGGCGGGCAATGGTCTAAATATGTAAGGGTTATATTTCACTAATCACCGCGCCGTAAACGGTTACTTTGACCGCGGAGCACATTCAAAAACACCCGAAGAACCGTTTATGCGGATCTTCGGGTGTTTTAGGTCAAAATGAATGATAGCAGTGGGGGCAGGTTTGGCTACTGCCCGGTGCCCGTTTGAACGTCTGTTTACAGTTCGGGCACGTGACGGTCTCGCTCTCTTGACCGAACAAGCTTCCGCGGTTGAATAAGACGTCTTTCAAGTTCGGCAACGCCTTGGCGGCAAAGATCATTGAGATGAACAAGAAAGCGGCGAGTACGGCAAGCATGACATAAGTCGTCACAGGTAAAGCTCCTTTCTCTGTCTCGTTTTTTCAAGCATACGGGAAAACAGGTGAAAACACACTTAATAACTAGAAATAAGAACAAATGTTCTGTATACTAGCAGTAACAAAGGAGGGGACAGGATGAAGAATGAAGTGACGCGTTGGATGCGGATGGGCCGGGTCGTCGAATTGATGTATGTGGATCGTCACGGGGTCATCTCGAAGCGACGAGTCAAGTTGATGAAGCTACAAGGGGAACAAGTAATCGCATGGGACATCATGAAGCAAGCCCGGCGGACGTTTTGCATCGAGCGAATCCTCGCCTGCCTCCCGATGATCGACCAGAAGTACGGAGGAAAGGAGGGAGTCGGATGACGCCAATCCCGAAATGTTCGGCGCCAGCGGAGCGGGCACTTGCAGCGGCTTATATTGACACGCTTGAACAACTCGCGACGTATTCGAGAACGGAGATTGCCGAGATGCACGGCATCGGACCGAGTGTGCTTCGATTGTTAGAGATTGCTCTCGCTGAACAAGGACTTCGGTTCACTGATAGCGAAATGAATTCCTAGTCCCGATATGGGCTAGGAATTTTTTGGTTAGACGTATGTTTTCCTATGAAAAAGGGAAGTAATATATTTGTCATCTCTATTACAGCCTAAAATCTAGTACCATGACGATAAGGTTTGTTAACCTAGCGACACCCATGAGAAAGGAAGTACACAGCATGAGGACGAAACATTTATCCGCCATTCTAGGAAATGAGATGGATGATATCGAATGTGATCCATGGGTGACCGGAATTGAAACAGATTCCAGAAAGGTCAGTCCAGGGAATTTGTTTATCTGCATCCGTGGTTATACGGTGGACGGACATGAATTCGCCGAAGACGCTGTCTCTAAAGGCGCGAGCGCGGTGATTTCTGAATCTCCGCTTGACCTCGAGGTGCCGAACATTGTCGTTGCCGATACGAAACGAACGGCCGGAGTCGTGGCGAGCGCGTTTTACGACCACCCGTCCCATCGGATGCGAATTTATGGCGTCACCGGTACGAACGGGAAGACGACGACTGCTACGTTAACATATGATTTATTTCGTTTATCAGGACGTCCGGTCGGGATTGTCAGTACGATTGGAGCCCGTTATAAAGATAAGAAGTTAAAGACGCCCAACACGACGCCAGAAGCCGTCGTCCTGCACCGCATCTTGGCCGAAATGGCAGATGCCGGGGTGACCGACTGTGTCGTCGAAGTATCATCGCACGCCATGATGGAAGGGCGCGTCGAAGGGGTCCGCTTCCATGCGGCGGCGTTCACGAACTTGACGCACGACCACCTCGACTACCACCGTTCAATGGATGAATACGCACGGGCGAAGGCGCGTCTGTTTGAGCAAGTCGAAACGACAGGCGGCGACGCCATCATCTTGAACGCGGAAGACCCGGCGAGCGAGACGATGGCCGCATTCGCACCGACACGGCGGAAAGTCATGTACAGTACGCGCGCAGACGTCCCGGCCGATATTCAAGTCATTTGGCTAGGTCACACCGTCCGCATCAAAATGAACGCGATGACGATCGAAGCGCCTGTTCACTTTATGGGATCGTTCAACGCTGCCAACTTGGCCGCGGCCATCGGTCTCGTCTCAACGTCGGAGCTCATGCTTCGCGCGATTATCGATAATGTTCCAGGGCTCACACTTCCGAAAGGTCGCCTCGAGCGGCTTGACACGGAAGATGCGGAGATTTATATCGACTACGCCCATACACCGGACGGATTGGAAAAATGTCTGTCTACTTTACAAAAAGGGGAGCGGCAGCTCGTCGTCGTCTTGAGCGCGGCCGGAGACCGGGACCCGACGAAGCGGGCCGAGATGGGACGCATCGCGAGCCGCTATTCGGACGATCTGATTGTGACGGTACACGATGTCCGAACCGAAAATCCGAAGCAGATCATCGACGGACTGCTCGAAGGCATCGAAGCGGACACGCATTATGTGACGTTTGAAGCGCGAAGAGACGCGTTGCACCATGCGGCCGTGCAAGCGCTCGACGGCAAACGCATCGTCGTCGTCGGAAAAGGGCACGACCATGTCGAACGTGTCGGCAGCGAAGCGATTCCGTTCAATGAATCGGATATCTTGTTAGAAGAATTGAAAAAATTAAAAGGCCAAGAACCGGCCGTTTGAATTTCATTACCAAGCATATAGAAGAAGGGCTGAATCGTTGGATTCAGCCCTTCTTTGACGTTTAGCCGTTCATGCGGACGACGGTCCGGCCGCTCAGCTCACCGCGCATCATCGCCTCGGCTTGACGCGGAACATCATGGAGCGGGATCTCGTGCACCATCCGATTGAGTACGTGCGGTTCGATCAGCTCGTATAGCCGCTCCCACGCCGTCACTCGTCTTGTGATCGGCTGCATGACCGAATCGATGCCGACGAGACGGACGCCTCGCAGGATGAACGGGTAGACGGTCGCAGGAAGTTCGTGACCTCCAACTAGTCCACAAGCGGCGACCGTTCCTTCGTATCGGGTTTGGCTTAAAATATTCGCGAGCGTGTTACCGCCGATCGAGTCGATCGCAGCATCGAATCGTTGGCGAGCGAGTGGTCGGGGTGTTCCTTCCAATTCACTGCGTGGTATCGTCTGTTCAGCACCGAGATCGGTTAAATAAGATAAATCTGTTTTTCCGGTCGAGGCAATGGCGTGATAGCCGAGTTTATGGAGCAAGGCGATTGAGAAACTTCCGACTCCGCCGGATGCTCCCGTGACGAGCACTTCTTGACCGGGATGAACGCCTTCGTGTTCGAGTGCCTCAATCGCGAACATGGCGGTCAGTCCGGGTGTCCCGATCGTGATGGCATCTCGCATGTTCATGCCTTCCGGTAATTTCACGAGCCAATTTCCTGGAACTTGTGCAAACTGGCTGAAGCCACCGAAATGACGCTCACCGATGCCAAATCCGGTCGCGATGACTTCGTCCCCCGGCTTGAAATCAAGATGATCGGATTCGACGACTTTCCCGACGAATTCGCAGCCTGGGATGAACGGATAATGGCTGACGATTTTGCCCGATCCGGTCAATCCGAGGGCGTCTTTGTAGTTGAGTGCCGAATAATGGACCTCGACGAGGACGTTGCCGTCCTCTTCTTTGGGTAATGAGTCACGATCGACCTCAGTCACCTCGGAATGGAGTCGGTCGTCACGCTTGTCGAGCACGAGTGCTTGAAATGAGTCGTTCATTGTAAATTGGCCCCTTTCTGTATGGCAAATCTGTTCCCTTTGTATGATTCCCCACTCTCGAAAATATATACGCGAATGTTTCGTTATAACGAGGTGTGGAATGGTACAATGTAGTAGATTCAATTAGAGTGAGGAGGAATGAAGCATGCGGCACGACGACTATGAGTTTGATGAAGAAGTAGAAGTAGAAGAAGGCGAATTGTTCAACGTATACGACATTCTGCCACCAGATGGAACTATTCTCGAAATGGCGACTGCTGAAGAGATGGTCCGCGCGGCGGAGCTTGAAGCGACACATAACGCGCTCGAGCGAATCCAAGAATCAAACTTCCAGTTGTCAGGAGTAACGTTTAAAGAGTTACTGACAGAGTTCGAACGATACGAGCAAGAATCGATGGAATTCTGGACGGGCGTATATAGCCGACTGCGCATTCCATGGGCATGGACGATTCGAATCGATGTGGCCAATGGCCCGATTCACGTCGTCAATGATCGTGACATCTTTATCGATGAGGCAGACTTCGAAGAGTACGATTTTGAAGAGTTTGCCGATGATGACTTTGAAGATGAGACCGATAACCAAAACTGAATCCAAAACGTCTTTCCCTTATTCAGAAGGGAAAGACGTTTTTTTGACTTCGCTCATGTCCATACGCATACGCATCACTTCCGTGGCACCGAACCAGAGCCCGACGCTACACAGCAGGGACACACCGCTCACCAACGCTCCGACGATCGCGATATCTCCAATCATCGTGAACGATAGCCCGAGGCTGAATATCCCGAAAAACAGCAATCCTCCCGCTATAGTCTTCATACATCACGCCACCCTTTCTCATTTGATTTGACTCTAGTGTAGCCGGTCAAACGAGACAGGGTTGGTCTATTTTTATACCCGGTTTAAAATTAGATAAGGTCGTGGATGGCGTACGTTTTTCCATTGACAAACGGCTTGTCGATCAACTGCTCGACGAGGACGCGGCCGACCGTCTCAGGCGAGCGCAGTTTTCCTTCCGTCTCGTAAGCTTGAAACTGTTCGACATCTTGAAACGCTTCTCGTGAAGACGCGCGGATCGTCTGTTGCATGGATGTGTCCATCACGCCCGGGTTGAACAAGGCGAGGCGATGTCTCGTTCCTTCTAGTTCGAGCGCGACGGTCTCACTAAAGTGGTCGAGTCCGGCTTTCGTGCCGCAGTAGGCGCTCCACCCCGAAATCGAACGTTTGGCGGCACCTGACGTCACGTGGATGAGCGAGACGGGCACATCGTAAGCGAGGACGGCGTTCGTGATCAGCATCGGGGCGAGCAGATTCGCCTGAACGTGAGCGGTGAGCTGCTCCGTGTCAAGATGGCCGGCCCGTTGAATCGGTTCGATCAACGCCGCGTTTTGGATGATGAGTAGCGACGTGGCGTCAGCGATGTACGGCTTGATTTGGTCAAGGGCTCGAAGTGTACTCGATACGTCGGATAAATCGACTTCGATATGTTTGAACGTTAAATCGCGTGATTGCGAGCGTGATAGGTTGATGACGTCGTAGTTTCGTCTCGACAGTTCTTCGGCGACAGCACGGCCGAGACCGCGTGACGCACCGGTGACAAGGGCAAGTTTCAAATAAATTCTCTCCTATTCGTGAATCGTTTTTCGAAAACCGTAGAAGGGGCGGAAGTTCAAGCGTTCATAATACGTATGCGAGGAAGCGCTCGCGAGCATCTCGAGTCGTGTCTCAGGATAGAGTGCATGGACGTGTGTCAATAACCGTTCCCCGAGGCCAAGCCGGCGGTGCGAAGCAGCGATGAGCAACTCGCACACGTAAAGGCTGACTTTTGTGTCGGTCAAACCGCGAAGATAGGCGATCACGTGTCCCGTTTCAGACTCGATGACGAAAGCGATGTTCGAGCGGCGCCATGCTTCTTTTGTCAACTCATCTTGACGAACGAGCTGGTGCCAGCCCTCAGCTTCGTTCAATGCTTGAATCTGTTCAAAATCTCGTTCATCGTAAAGACGGATGATCATCAAGACGCACCCACTTTCACTTCAATCGCTTTCATCACATCAAACGCCCCCTCTGACTCGTTCGAACAGACGGTCGAAATGACTTCTAAAGCAGGGTAATAGGCGGAATGGAAGCTGACACCGGGATCGTAACCCATCACGTGATATTTGAATACCTCTTCGTTAGGTTCGAGTTGAATCCAGACGCCATACCCGTAATGTCCGCCCCGGTCATTGACGGTCACGTGAGGTGTCAATAACCGCGTTGTCATCTGTTGACCGAGAAGACGATGCCCGAGCAACGCGTCCCATAGTTTGGCCATGTCGGCCACCGTCACGAACGCCCCTCCGTCCGAACCGCCTTTGACGGGAATAGAGTACTGGTTTGTCCGCCATGAACCGTCCGGATTGTTGATATAGCCGAGCGCCGTATCGGCAGGCAAGGCGTCAAGCGAGAAGTAACCGGAATCGGTCATGCCGGCCGGTGTGAAGACGAACTGTTCGATGTAATCCGAGAACGTCAATCCGCTCGTTTGTTCGACAATGAGACCGAGCAAAATGTAACCGGCGTTATTATAGTGGAATTCGCCGATTTCATGTTTCATTGACTGTTGCTGGAACATCGGCAAAAAGTCGCTCAATCGTCGTAGCTGATACATCGGACGTTGTTGCCATAACTCTTCAAAGTCGTTCATGACGGATTCATCAAAATAGTCCGGGATGCCTGACGTATGAGTGAGTAACGTTTCGACTGTCACACGTGTATCAAACTTAGGTAAATCAAGGGATAGACAGTCTCGGAGCAGCGAAGTGAACGCCAGCTTCCCTTGTTCGACGAGCTGACAGATGGCGATCGCCGTGAACAGCTTACAGCCAGAGGCGATCCCGAACCGAGTCACGTCACGGTTTGGCAGTCGTTCGGAACGATTCGCATATCCTTGTTGGCGTTCGATTAATAGGTCATGCTTTCGGACAGCGAGACATGTGCCTGAAAAAGCGGATGAGATTTCAAAATCTGACCAATTGTTCTTCATGCATGGACCTCCGGGGTTGGAATATTCGCGTTCTTGTTCAATAAGCAAACCTTACCATAAACATTAACCTAAATAATGGAAAAGTGATAGGTATCATCTCTCTCTCGTGATACGATAAACAAATATTTTAAAAAGTGGGAGCAGGAAATACAATGATTGAATTTGGATTTGGCTTGCTAGTAGGTCTGATTTTGACGTTTGCTATACAAAAGATTCGTCAGTCTCGCAAAGGGATGGATGAGGAATTTACGCATTTCGGAAATCGAATCAAGGACGTCATCTACATATTTGAAGTCAAACCGATTTTTCGATTCCGGTATATCAGTCCATCTTTAGACCTCTATCTAGGTGAAGGGGTCGTAGCGACCAATTATGAGGATCCGTATGATTGTTTTCGTCGCGTTCACCCAGATGACTATCAACTTCTCGTCAATAAAGTTTTAGGAAACGTCGATTACGACGAGGCGATTTTGCAACGATGGAGAACAGACGATGGCCGTTATTTGTGGTTCGAGGAATATACGACGCCGATTTATGAGAACGGTGAAATCGTTGCGGTGCAAGGTGTGATTCGAAACGTTCAGGCTGCCGTTGCAGAACGAGAGACATTAGCGTACGAAAGCCGTCACGACAGCTTGACCGGCGTGTTGAATCGTCGAGCGTTCAATGAAGCGGTCTGTCTTCTTTCAAAAGATAGTGTAGGTGCAATTGTCATCGACTTGAACGACTTGAAACGAATCAATGACAAACGCGGACATTCTGCCGGGGACAAGTTACTTCAAGAAACGGCTTCCGGGTTGCTCGAGCTGAGCACAAGGGTCTATCGGCTCGGAGGCGACGAGTTTGTCGTGTTGGCCCCTAATCAAGATGAGGAGTCATTCATTGTCTTCGCCACCGCCGTCAAGTCAAAGCTTGAAGCGAAACAAATTTCTGCCTCAGTCGGTGCGGCGTGGCATGAACAACTGACGGATTTCTCTCAGTTGTATGAGGAAGCGGACCGAGAAATGTATGAACAGAAAAAAAGAAGCAAGATGAAAAAGCACATTTCCCACTGACGAATGTCAGCGAGAAATGTGCTTTTTTCGATGGATTATCAACCGCTCGCTTTTTCTTCGAGCTTGGTTTCGGTCGTTCCAAGGTTGTTCAAGTACACCTCGTATCTCGGGAGCCAGTACCGGTACGATACCCAGACGAGACCGCTCGTTGCGGCGAACAATGTCAGCGTCGCCGGCCAGAACCAGCCCGAGACGATCCCGTCCGCATAGGCGAGACCGATCGGAGAGAAGACGAAATAGACGAACACCATCGAGGCGATGAGGATGATTGACGTCGAGATCGCATGACGCCAAGGTTTCACCCGACCGAGGTCGATCCGGATCGGCTTGATTTGCTGCATCGGACGCAGTTTGGCGAACAACAACATGATACTCGTCTCGATGACGAACAAGATGCCGTAGATGTGTATGAAGTTGATGCCGAGGTCAAATCCGAACCATTGTTTCATACCCCAGACTAAGAAGTAGTACGTGATGACATGGAAGCCGATGACGATTTTAGCGGCGATCGGCGGCACGCGCTTGACGAGCATGCCGATCAAGACGACGACGAGAATCGGGATGTTGAAGAAACCGGTGAAACGGCGAATCAAGTCCCAAAGACCGTCCGGCGCGTACATCAAGTTCGGTGCGACGAAGAACGAGACGAGCGCGACGAACGTCCCGAACCATTTGCTGACCCGGATCAAATCTTTGTCCGAGGCATCGGGTTTGAACTTCGGTTTATAAATGTCGAGCACGAACAGTGTGGCGATACTGTTCAGCAATGAGTTGAACGAACTGAACACCGCGCCGAGCAAGACGGCGAGGAAGAAGCCCATGAGCCACGTCGGTAGCAAGTCGGCGATCAAACTCGGATAGGCGAGGTCTGCCTTGTCCATGTTCGTGCCGTATAAGTGAAACGCGATGATGCCTGGAAGCAGCATAAAGATTGGAACGAGCAACTTCAAATAACCGGTGAAGAGGACACCTTTTTGTCCTTCGGCGAGGTTTTTAGCCCCAAGAGCCCGTTGAATGACATATTGATTCAATGCCCAGTAGAACAAGTTCGCGAAAATCATTCCGGTGAAGATGGATAGGAATGGCACCGAGTCATTCGATGACCCGATCGCGTTCAACTTTTCAGGGTTCGACGTCGCGATCGTCTTCATCCCTTCGACGACGCTGCCGTCGCCGAGTGCGATAAAGCCGAGCGTCGGGACGAGGAAGCCGATGATGATGAGCCCGATGCCGTTGAGTGTATCCGACACCGCGACGGCGCGGAGGCCGCCGAAAATGGCGTAGATAGCGCCGATGATGCCGATGAACCAAATGACGAGCCAAAGTGACTGTTCAAAGCTGATCCCGAGCAGTTCGGGCACGTCGAAGAGCTGAAGGACCGCGAGTCCGCCGGAATAGAGCATCGACGGAATCGTGACGCACATGTAACCGAACAAGAACAAGAGGACGGTCAAGCGCCGGACGTCCTCGTCATAGCGTTGACTTAAAAACTCAGGGATCGTCGTGATCCCGATGCCGAGAAAGCGTGGCAGTAGGAATAGTGCCATGATGATGGCGGCAATCCCAGCCGTCACTTCCCATGCCATCGCCGACATGTTGCCGGCGAACGACTGCCCGTTCAAGCCGATCAACTGCTCGGCCGATAAGTTTGTGAGCAGGAGCGACCCGGCGATGAAGAGACCGGTCAGCCCGCGACCGGCCAAGAAATAATCATCGGCGCTGTCGACTTTTCCTTTTGTCAGGCGATAGGATACGTAAGCGACGAGTCCCATGAATAAGGCTCCGGTCACTAATATGTATATAACTTGTTGAATCGTCACGATTTATCCCTCCTTGTATTACTTCTTATCTATAAGTACTTTTCGTAATTACCCACCTGGCACGATAATTATTTCCCATCATCGCTTTTGTAAACAAACCGTAACAAAGCTCACACGAAAAAAGACACCTGAAACGTCAGGTGTCAGAAAAAGCGAAGCAATGAAGTGGCGACAGTGAAGTAGATGAGCAATCCGAGATTGTCCACGACCGTCGTGATGAATGGACCCGAGGCCACGGCCGGATCGAGTTTCAGGCGGTTGATCAAGAGCGGGACGAGTGTACCGACAATCGTGGCAACGCTCAGTGAGGCGAAAATCGACAAGCCGACGATCATGCCGATCAAGGCGCTATCGTACAGGACCGTGATGACCCCGAAAATAACGACCATACAGGCCAGTCCAAGCAGGACACCAGTTCCGAACTCCCGGCGAATCATCTTGGCGACATTTTTCCGGTTGATCGTGCCTAGTGCGATCGAACGTACGGCGACGACGAGCGACTGGGTGGCGGCGTTTCCGGCCGACCCCATGACGAGTGGCATGAAGACGGCGAGCAAAACGATCGTCTCAAGCGTATCTTCAAATCCACCGATCGTCGATGCGGTGATCATCCCGAGGAACATGAGGCTGATGATCCAAGGGGCACGTTTTTTCGCGGCCTCGACCGGGCCCATGTTGATGTCAGACGAGCCTTTCGTTGCGGACAGCTCTTCAAAGTCTTCGGTCGTCTCGCGTTCGATGACGTCCATGACGTCGTCGACGGTGATGATGCCGAGCAAGTGATCATCGCTATCGATGACCGGGAGCGCGAGCAAGTCATACTTTTGGACGGTTCGGGCCAAGTCTTCTTGATCGGCCATGACGTGGGCCGAAACGACCCGCCGCCCCATGATATCGGCGATGAGATGGTCGAGCGGGGAGACGATCAAATCACGGAGCGACACAACGCCGACGAGACGTCGGTCTGCATCGATTACATATAAATAGTAAATCGTCTCAGCTTCAGGACCGAGGTCACGCAACTCTTCGAGTGTCGCCCCGATCGTTTTGTCGGCCTGTAGCACGATGAACTCGGTCGTCATGATGGCGCCGGCCGTATCGTCCGGATAGCGCATCAAGTCCTTGACCTCGGTCGCCTCGGTCTCGTCCATCTGCTCGAACAGTTCGTTCATGAAATCGTCCGGAAGTTCGGTCATGAGGTCGGCGGCATTATCCGAGAACATATCGTTCAAGACGCTGACCGCATACGGGCGCGGCATTTCTTGGATGAACTGCTGTTGTTCATCGAGCTCTAATTTTTCAAATAAATCGGTGTACTCTTCCGGTGATAGAGCGCTGTATACAAACGCCCGATCGGGTT
>NZ_LYTG01000043.1:0-18667 GCF_001816105.1 Exiguobacterium sp. SH31 | reverse complement strand
GTTAAAAACACGTCGCGGAAATCGACCGGATCCCCTTTTTGGATGAGGGCTGTCACTTGGGCTTCATGACGCGCGCGTTCTGTACGTTCGATGGCCATCGACTCACTTCCTTTTCTTAAGTCATTTTTCGTATCCTGTCGTTATCGTACCTTAATTTGAAAAGAAAAAATAATGGATTTTATTCACAATTCATACATCGTGTATACATCCCAACCGTCGCCCTCTCCTTATTCATTGATTCACAACCGTTTGTTCATTCAATTTGACTCATATTGTATCCATTTTTTTGTGGAATCGACCACAATCAGAACGTCGGAATTACCCGCCTCGGAATCGGGTAAGTTGATAATGTAAGGGTAGAAACACACCCGAATCACTAGGAGGAAGCGAGATGATATCGATGACGGATCAATTGACCGCACGGGATACGACGCTGAAACATCCGATTCACGTGTATTCAGAAATTGGTGAACTAAAGACTGTGCTATTGAAGCGTCCAGGACGCGAACTTGAGAATTTGACGCCGGAGTATTTGGAACGACTCCTGTTCGACGACATTCCACATTTGCCGGTCATTCAAAAAGAGCACGACTACTTTGCGAGCGTGCTGCAAAACCGGGGCGTCGAGGTGCTCTATTTAGAAAACTTGATGGCAGAGACGTTATCGCTGCCTGGCGTACGTGAACGATTCGTCGCCGACATTCTTTCGGAATCAAAATCAAATATTAACGGATCATACGAGACGCTCAAAGAGTATTTACTCGCTTATGATAACGAACAGTTGATCGAGACGGTCATGGCCGGCATCCGTAAAACCGAGATCAAGCGCGAAAAGCGCCGTCATCTGCACGAGATGATCGAGGACACGTATCCGTTCTTTCTCGACCCGATGCCGAACCTGTACTTTACGCGCGACCCGGCCGCGGCGATTGGGAACGGCTTGTCGATCAATCGCATGAAAGAACCGGCGCGTCGCCGCGAATCACTGTTCACACAATATATTATGAGATATCATCCGCGCTTTGCGAAGCACGACATCCCGATCTGGTCGGATCGTGATTACCGGTTCGCGATGGAAGGCGGGGACGAACTCGTCCTATCAAAGGAAGTCGTCGCCATCGGGATATCGGAACGGACGACCGCCCAAGGAATCGAGCGCGTCGCCCTCAACTTGCTCGCGAACGGAGGCACGTTCAAGAAAGTCATCGCCATCGAGATTCCGAAGTCGCGTGCGTTCATGCACCTTGATACCGTCTTCACGATGGTCGACCACGATAAGTTCACGATCCATCCGTTCATTCAAGGACCGGGCGGCAAGATGAACATCTTCGAACTGACGTTGAACGCAGAAGGTGAGCTACACATCACGCAACACACTGATTTGTTGAAAGTGTTGAAATCAGCTCTCGGTCTAGAGGAAATCGTGTTGATCCCATGTGGTGGGGGCGACCCAATCGCTGCGGCGCGCGAGCAATGGAACGATGGGTCGAACACGCTCGCAATCGCCCCGGGTGTCGTCGTTACGTATGACCGGAACTATGTTTCGAACGAGCTGCTCCGTTCAGAAGGGGTCGAAGTCATCGAAATCATGTCGAGTGAGTTATCACGAGGCCGTGGAGGCCCACGTTGTATGAGTTGTCCGATTATCCGTGAAGATATTTAACGAGGAGGAGAAACACATGTCCACAACGTTCAACTTTGATTTGAAAGGTCGTCATTTCTTATCGCTTAACGAGTTTTCGCGGGACGAACTGAACTACTTGATCGACTTGTCGGCAGCGTTCAAACGTCAAAAGAAACAAGGGATTCCCCACCGGATTTGTGAAGGCAAGAACGTGGCGCTCTTGTTTGAAAAACCGTCGACACGGACGCGCTGTGCGTTCACCGTTGCGGCAATCGACCTCGGCATGCATCCTGAATACCTCGGGAAATCGGATATCCAGTTCGGGAAAAAAGAATCGGTCCGTGATACGGCGATCGTGCTTGGACGCATGTTCGACGGCATCCAATTCCGTGGCTTCGCTCACGAAACGGTGGAAGGTCTTGCACGGGATGGCGGGGTCCCAGTTTGGAACGGTTTGACGGACTTGTATCATCCGACGCAAATTTTGGCCGACTTCTTGACCGTCAAAGAACAAAAAGGTGATTTGGCTGGCATTCGTTTCGTCTACGTTGGAGATGGACGCAACAATATGGGCAACACGCTGTTGATTGGTGGTGCCAAAGTCGGCATGGACATGCGAATCTGTGCGCCGAAATCGCTCTGGCCGTCTGACGAGGTCGTCGATTACGCGCGTTCGGTCGCAACCGAAACGGGAGCACGCATCACCTTGACGGAGAGCATCGACGAAGCTGTCGCCGATGCGGACGTCATCTATACCGATGTGTGGGTATCGATGGGCGAAGAAGCTGAATATGAAGAGCGGATCAAGCTCCTTCATCCGTACCAAGTGAATATGGACATGGTCGAGAAGACCGGAAATAAAGACGTCATGTTTCTGCATTGCCTGCCGGCGTTCCACGATTTAGAGACCGAGGTCGGGCGAGCGATTCATGAACAATATGGTCTGAAAGAGATGGAAGTGACCGACGAGGTGTTCCGCAGCCGCCATTCATACGTGTTCGATCAGGCGGAAAATCGGATGCACACGATCAAAGCCGTCATGGCGGCGACACTCACCGATACGTTTGAATGGCTCGAACGCTGACGAACGAGGAGGCATGTCCTCCTCATTCGTACTAAACGAAAGGGATGAGTTATATGTCTACTAAATTAGATCATGACTCAAGTGGTTCGGCTGGGGCGAGTCCTGGCAAAAAAGATCAACGGTTAGGTCTTGGTGCACTGACAGCCCTCGTCGTCGGTTCGATGATTGGAGGGGGCGCCTTCAACTTGGCGGCCGATTTGGCCCAAGGCGCGAACGCCGGAGCTATTTTGATTGGATGGGTCATTACCGGTATCGGGATTATCACGCTCGGTCTCAGTTTTCAGAACTTGACGATGCGTCGCCCTGACCTAGACGGCGGGGTATACAGTTACGCTCGCGCCGGCTTTGGCCAGTTCGTCGGCTTCAACTCGGCGTGGGGCTATTGGTTATCCGCTTGGCTCGGTAACGTCGCCTACGCCACATTATTGTTCAGCTCGGTCGGTTACTTTTTCCCAATCTTTGAAGGTGGTCAAAACATCGCCTCGATTATCGGCGCCTCCATCATGCTCTGGCTCGTACACTCGTTGATTTTACGAGGTATCCACGAAGCATCGATGATCAACATCATCACGACGATTGCGAAACTCGTTCCGATTTTTGCCTTTATCACCATCACCTTGTTCTTCTTCAATATCGATAACTTCACGTTCGACTTTTGGGGCCAAGGCGGCTTCTCATGGGGCAGTGTGAGAGACCAAGTCGTGTCGACGATGCTCGTCACGCTTTGGGTATTCATCGGTGTCGAAGGGGCGGTCGTCTTATCGGGCCGGGCCCGTAAGCGCTCGGACGTCGGGAAAGCGACCGTCATCGGCTTACTCGGCACGCTCGTCATTTACTTGCTCATCTCGATCATGTCACTCGGATTGTTGAACCCTGAGAGCGTGGCGAACGCTTCGCAACCGGCGATGGCGTATTTGCTCGAATCGGCTGTCGGACCGTGGGGCGCGATGCTGATCAACGGGGGCCTCGTCATCTCGGTACTCGGTGCTTGGCTTGGATGGACGTTGCTTGCGGCGGAAATCCCATTTGTCGCCGGTAAAGACGGCGTCTTCCCGAAATGGTTCACGAAAGAGAATAAAAATAACGCACCGGCCAATGCGCTCTGGCTCACGAACGGTTTGATTCAGTTGTTCCTGTTCACCTTCTTGTTCTCAGACGCTGCTTATAACTTTGCGTTCTCACTCGCTTCGAGCGCCATCTTGATCCCGTATGCGTTCTCGGCGTTCTACCAAGTCAAAGTCGCCAAAAACGGTCTCGGCTATAACGTTGGCGAACGTCGGACACGTGACCTTATTATCGGTGCGGTCGCCTCGATTTACGGGATCTGGTTGATCTATGCGGCTGGGATCGATTATTTGCTACTCACGACACTTCTGTATGCACCAGGGACGCTGCTCTATGTTAAAGCACAGCGTGAGAACGGAATTAAAACGTTGACGAAAACCGAATGGATCGTGGCCGGCATCTTGACCGGACTCGCGATCTTGGCAGTCGTACGGATTGTATCAGGCAACATCTCAGTCATATGATCGGGGGAATCGAGCATGCGTAACAAACGAGTAGTCATCGCCTTAGGCGGGAATGCGATTCAACAAGGAAAAGATGCGACGGCGGGCGCTCAAATTCGGGCCGTCGAGGCGACGGCCCAGTCGTTGGTCGCCCTTATCGAAGAAGGCGTCGACGTCATCATCACGCACGGGAACGGCCCGCAAGTTGGAAACTTGATTTTGCAACAAGCGGCCGCGGACAGTGCGTCGACGCCGGCGATGCCGCTCGACGTCTGTGGAGCGATGACGCAAGGGATGATCGGGTATTGGTTCGAGAACGCCCTCACGAAGGCGCTTCGGTCGCATGGCCTCGAACGTTCCGTCGCCCCGATCGTGACGCGGTGTGTCGTCGATCCAAACGACAGTGCCTTCAGTCACCCGACAAAGCCGATTGGTCCCTTCTATTCAGAAGCGGAAGCGACGGCACTCGAACGGTCGACAGGTCATGTGTTCAAAGAAGATGCGGGCCGCGGTTACCGCCGCGTCGTGCCAAGTCCGTACCCGACAGCGATTTGTGAGCATTCAGTCATCCGTGACCTCGTCGACAACGGCCACATCGTCGTCGCGTCCGGCGGCGGCGGAATTCCCGTCATCGACACGCCAAACGGATACGTCGGGGTCGAGGCGGTCATCGATAAAGACTTTGCCGCCGCGAAGCTCGCGGAACTCGTCGAAGCGGACATGTTGCTCATCTTGACGGCCGTCGAGCACGTCTACGTCAATTTCGGGACGACCGAGGAAGCCGCGTTAACCGAAACGACAAACGAGCAACTCGAGACGTATATCGCCGAAGGTCAGTTCGCACCGGGCAGCATGTTACCGAAAGTTCGGGCCGCCTTGCAGTTTGCCGAGTCAGGCCATGGACGCGTATCCGTCATCACGTCGCTCGAGCAGGCGCACGCTGCTGTCCGAGGAGACGTTGGGACGAGAGTCCGGCTCGCTGCCACGCTCCAACAATGATCAACGCCGTAGACATCTCGTCTACGGTTTTTTCTGTGCATAACGCGGACTGGCCGTTTTTGAACCGTGAACAAGGGGAAGGGGTGTTGTATGTCAAACCTGACATTGCTATCATCATCTGTGTAAACGGTTGCACTAATATGGGGGAAGGATGTGACGAAGAGCGGCAACGCTCGAACTTATGCGTCTATTTGAACAGGAGAACGTATACACACAGCAAATGAAGCCACTTGCAGATGAACGTGCCGTCGTCCAAGGGAGCTGCTATCGCTTCACAGTATTGACGAGCCAGTTGATCCGGATGGAGTACGCCGAGGACGGTGTGTTCGAAGACCGACCGACCCAAGTCGTGTGGAACCGGGACTATGACGTCCCTGACTTCCGGATCATCGAGGACGAGAGTGAACTGCAAATCATCACCGATCACGTTCATTTGTATTATACGAAAGGACCGTTTGCGCCGAACACGCTCTACGTCGACGTGAAAGGGAACTTTAGTACGTATTATAGCCGCTACACGTTCAACGGCCCGGAACGGACACTGAAAGGGACGGCCCGAACGCTTGACCATGTCGACGGAGCGACCGAGCTCGGGGAGGGGATCGTCTCCAAGCAAGGCTATGCGGTCATCGACGACTCGGACTCATTTCTCATGACAGACGACCGTTTCGTCGAGCCGAGACGAAAAGGCATCCATGATTTGTACTACTTCGGCTACGGGCACGAATACAAGCAAGCGCTTCACGATTTTTATAAGCTGACAGGTCCGACGCCGATGTTGCCGCGAAAAGCACTAGGCAACTGGTGGAGCCGCTACTGGCGCTATGACGAGACCGAGTACAAAGGCCTCATGCGCCGGTTTAAAGAGGAAGACATCCCGTTCTCGGTCAGCGTCATCGATATGGACTGGCACGTCACCGACGTTCCTGAAGAGTACGGGAGCGGCTGGACCGGCTACTCATGGAACAAGAATCTGTTCCCGGACCCAAAAGGCTTCTTGACGTGGTTGAAAGAAGAGAACCTGCTCGTCACGCTGAACTTGCACCCAGCCGACGGGGTCCGGGCGTTCGAAGACCAATACGTGGCGATGGCCGAAGCGATGGGGCTCGACCCGTCGAACGGAGATCGCATCCCGTTCGATTTCTCTGATAAACGCTTCATCCAAGCGTATTTTGAACAGATGCATCATCCGCACGAGGTAGACGGCGTCGATTTTTGGTGGATCGATTGGCAGCAAGGGTCGACATCGAAAATGGAAGGGCTCGACCCGATGTGGATGTTAAACCATTATCATGCGGCCGATATTTCCCGGGACGGAAATCGTCCGCTGATCTTCTCGCGTTATGCCGGACCGGGCAGCCATCGCTATCCTGTCGGTTTCTCGGGAGATACGCTCATCTCTTGGGCATCGCTTGCGTTTCAGCCTTACTTCACGGCGACGGCGTCGAATATCGGTTACGGTTGGTGGAGCCACGACATCGGCGGGCATTACCGAGGGTCGAAAGACGATGAGCTCGCCGCGCGCTGGGTCGCGTTCGGGGTGTTCAGCCCGATCATGCGCTTGCATTCGACGTTCAGTATCTTTAACGGCAAAGAGCCGTGGCGCTTCGGTCTCGAGTCCGAACGGTCGATGAAGTCGTTTTTACGACTCCGCCACCAACTCATCCCGTATTTGTACACGATGAACCGGCGTAATCATCAGGATGCGCTCCCGCTCATCCTCCCGATGTATTACGATCATCCCGACGAAGAAGCGGCGTATGGCGTGCCGAATGAATACTACTTCGGCAGTGAACTCGTCGTATCACCGATCGTCGAGCCGATGAACAAGCGGCTTCACGTCGCGGCGACGAACGTCTGGCTGCCGAAAGGCGATTGGTTCGACTTCTTTACAGGTCATCGTTACTCAGGCGACAAGTCGATCCGTATATTCCGTGGACTTGACGAGCAGGCCGTGTTCGCGAAAGCTGGAGCGATCGTCCCGCTGGCCGCTCATCGCTCTGGACGCAACGACACCGACAACCCGACCGATCTCGAAGTCGTCGTCTTCCCAGGTGCATCGAACAGGTTCACGCTGTATGAGGATAACGGGACCGATCGGGCTTATGAGACCGGGGCTTACGCCGAGACGACGTTCACCCTCGACTGGGACGAGCGCAGCCTGCACGTTCATGTCACGGGCGACACGTCCGTCTTACCGTCAGACCGGACCGTCACATTACTCGTACGCGGGGTGACCGGTTCGGGCGAGTATAAACCGGAGACGCAGACGTTACGACTCGAACTCGGTAAAATTGATGAGGAAGTGACGGTGTCGCTCCCTGTCGAGGTGACGAACAACAGTCATCGACTGGAGCGCTTATACCGCTTCATTGACCGCGCCGAGATATCTTACGATTTGAAAGACCGCCTCTACCGGATGGCGGCGTCGAAGACGAGACTCGAAGCGTGGCTGTTTGATCTCCATGCGCTCGAACTCGAACGCGATTTGCAAGATGCGATCATGGAATTGATGCTCGACTGAGGAGAGGGGGCAACCCCTCTTTTGTCTTGTCAGAAAACCGTCGGAATTTGTAAGCGTTTTCGTAAGTTGAATCTCGTATACTAAAAGAAAGATGAACAGTTCGGGAAGCGAGGGATTGATCATGAGACAGCAATGGATAGTCGACGATTTAAGACAACTCGATATCTTCAATAAATGCACGAGCCGCGAGCTAGAGAGCTTGCTACCGCACGTATACTGTCGGACGTACCGCAAAGGGCAGCTTTTATTCATGGAAGGCGACCCGCGTGAGCGCGTCTACTTTTTAATCAGTGGGTATGTGAAGCTCGAGCGGTGCAATGAAACGGCGACCCATCAATACACCGACTACTTGAAGCCGAAGCAGCTGTTTCCGTACCGGGGACTGTTGACGGAAACATATTACCAACATTCGGCGGAAGCGCTGACCGATATTGAAGTCATTTATATGCCGACAGATCGCTTTGAAGCGCTCGTCTCAAGAAATGCGACGATGCTCTTGCATATCGTCAGTCAGATGAATCGAATCCTTGACCTTCACGAACGCCGTGTTCAGGAAATCATCACGCCGAGTGCGAGCGACCGAGTGATCAATACAATCCATTACTTGATTGAAGACCTCGGAGAAAAAGAAGCCGACGGTGTGCGCGTACGTTGTCCGTTCACGACAGTTGAAATCTCGAGACTGTCGGGGACATCGCGCGAGACCGTGTCCCACATCTTATCGCGACTGCGAAAAGAAGACATTCTCCAGTTCGACGCCCGTCAACTCGTGACGTTGCACCCTGAATATTTCGAACAAGCGACACACTGACGCCACGCTGCATTCGTGGCGTTTTTTTGCACGTCTCGATAAGCGAAGCGTTCGCTATGGACCCTTACATCAGTTATAATTAGTGAGAATCATCACAAAGAAAAATTGTCATGCACGTTTAGAAAGGATGAACGCAGTGAAACGACTGCAAGCTCTCGCTTTGGCCGAGAAAGGACATATCGTCGGGCTCGTCATCGCCGCGGTGATGATCGGGTTGTCCATCTTGGCTCAGGCTTATTTGATCGTCGACGTCGTCGACCGAGTATTTTTAAAAAACGAATCGTTCCAAAGTGTCATCCCATCTCTAGGTTGGCTCGTGCTCGCATTGCTCGCACGTGCCTTGTTCGGGTATGTCTCGGGACGTATCGGTGCCAACTTGTCGGAGCGGGCGAAGCGGACGCTTCGACGTCAACTGCTCGACCGCTACACATCGAATCCGATCGAGACGTCTCTATCCGGACAGTCCGGGAAGAAAGTCAGTGTCTATATGGATGCGGTCGATGAGGTCGATGCTTACTTTAGCCAGTACTGGCCCCAAGTCATCCAGACGTCGATCATCCCGCTGCTCATTCTCGTCGTAGTCTTCAGTCAGCACTGGATCTCAGGTGTCATCATGATGGTGACCGCGCCGTTCATTCCAATCTTTTTCATCATCATCGGTATCGCGACCCAGAAGAAGTCTGAAGAGCAGATGGAGAAAATGAACCAGTTCTCGGGGAAATTTTTAGACGTCCTTCAAGGATTGACGACACTCAAGCTATACGGACGTGCCGAGCAAGAAGCGCAAGCGATCGAGAAGAGCAGTCTCGACTTCAGGGATGCGACGATGGTCGTCTTAAAGACCGCTTTCTTGTCAGGGCTCATGCTCGAGTTCATCTCGATGCTCAGCACTGGCGTCGTCGCTTTAGAAGTGGCGCTCCAGATGGTCGTTTGGCAAAACTTGACGTTTTTCGCCGGCTTCTTGATTCTTGTCTTGGCCCCGGAATACTATTTAGCGATCAAAGACCTCGGCAGCGCCTTCCATACGGGGCGTGGCAGCATGGGTGCGGCCGATCGCATCTTCGAGGCGCTCGACGCCCCGGACGATCGTATCGAATGGGGAGACAGACCGCTAACAAACCGGACGCCCGAACTCGTGCTCGATGCGGTCTCGTTCCAATATGAAGGGGGTCGCTTCACGCTCCACCCGCTGAGCGGGGTCATCCCGGCACGGTCACACGTCGCCTTGGTCGGCGCGAGCGGATCAGGCAAGACGACCGTGTTGAACGTGCTGTCCGGTCTTGTGAAACCGGACAGTGGCCGCGTCCTCGTCGACGGGGAGCCGCTCGAATCGTTCACCAATACGTCTTGGTACGGGACAATCGGGTATATTTCGCAAAACCCGTATTTGTTCGCCGGCAGTCTCGCCGCTAATATCGCCCTCGGTGAGACGGCGGACGAGACCGACATCATGCGGGCGGCTGAAGCCGCCGGCCTCGTCGATGTCATCGCCAATTTGCCGGACGGGTTGAATACCGAGCTCGGAGAAGGTGGTTACGGACTGTCCGGTGGTGAGCGGCAACGTCTCGCCCTGGCCCGTGCCTTCTTGAAACGTCCAGGTATCATCTTGTTCGATGAACCGACGACCGGTCTCGATTTGATGACCGAGAGAATCGTTCGACGCTCGATCGAGGAGTTGTCGCGTGACGCGACGCTTGTCACGGTCGCGCACCGTCTCCATACGATCAAGCAAGCGGACGCGATTTGGTTCATGGACGAGGGGAACCTCGTCGCGAGCGGGACGCATGAACAGTTACTGGCTGTCCCGGCCTACGAAGACTTGTTCACGCTACAGAAAGGGGTGAGAGGATGAACTCACTTTGGACGATCACAAAATGGATGATGAAAGAGAAAAAGGATATCATCCTCTCGATCTTCTTCGGTTATACAGCGGGCCTAGCGGCTGTCGCATTGTTCGCGGCGAGTGGATATCTCGTGTCGCGGGCCGGCCTTGTGCCGCCCCTCTATGCGCTCATGGTGCCGGTCGTCCTGATCAAGCTGTTCGGCGTCATTCGGGCGGGGAGCCGCTACCGCGAACGCTTGGCGTCACACCGGGCGACGTTCACGATTTTAAGCGAACTGCGCGTCCGGTTTTATCGCCAGCTCGAACCGCTCGTGCCGAACATCTTCGCCAAATACCGGAGCGGGGACTTGCTCGCCCGTGTCGTCGGAGACGTCGAAAGCCTTCAAAACTACTTTTTGCGGGTATTTTATCCGCCAATCATCTTAGTGCTCGTCTTCTTGAGCACGATCTTCTTCGTAACGTTCTTCTCGATGACGGTCAGCCTTTGGCTCGTGTTCGGGGTGTTCGTGACCGGCTTTTTGATTCCGATCTTGTTTGCCGGCATCCGAGCGAAGCATGACCAGGAAATTCGGGCCTTGCGCGGCGACTTGTCGAGCGGGGTGACCGAGATGATGTACGGGTACCGCGATCTATTGTTGCACGACCAGCTCGGCCAGACCCGTGACGACTTGCTCGCTCGAAGCGATCGTTACGCCGCCGCACAGCGCCAAGACGTGACGAACCAGTTCTTCAACTCGTCGCTCGTCGTCGCTGCGTCACTGCTCGTGTCGTGGGGCGTGCTCGCAATCGGTGCCTACCTCGTCGTCGATGGCGAACTGAACGGCCTGTTCTTGGCCATGCTCGTCATGATGTCATTGACCGCGTTTGAGAACGTAACACCGATGGCGGTCTTCCCGGGTCACTACGCCGATAGTAAACAAGCGGCAAACCGCTTGCTCGAGGTCGTCGAACCAAGTGATCACCTCGTGGCGGTAGAAGCGGCTCGTGACGACATAGCGCTTCAGACGGCGCCTGACATTTCGTTTGAACGTGTAAGTTACCGCTATCCGGATACGTTCCGTGCCGTCCTAGACACAGTTGATGTGACGTTACCGCGCGGATCGAAGACCGTGATCGTCGGCCCGAGCGGGTCTGGCAAGTCGACGCTCCTGCAACTGTTGCTCGCGTTTGTAAGGCCAGAGACAGGCGAAGTACGAATCGACGGTCAGCGCTTGAATGAGGTCACACAAACATCGGTCTGGTCTCAAGCGAGTGTCGTCATGCAAGAGAACCACTTCTTTTTCGGTACCGTCCGAGACAACTTGGCCCTTGCCGGAGACTTCTCCGATGACGAGATGGAGCTGGCGCTGCGAAGCGTCCGCCTCGGTTTCGCACTCGATGAGCCAATGCTCGAGAAAGGGGCGAACTTGTCAGGAGGGGAACGGCAACGGCTCGCCATCGCCCGGGCGTTGTTGAAGAACGGGTTGCTCTGGATTTTAGATGAAGCGACGTCGGCGTTAGACGCGCGGACCGAATCCGATGTGTTCGCTGAAATTTTCCGGAAGGCGGACGAGGCGACACTCGTCATGGTTAGCCATCGTCTGACCGGGCTCGAACGCTTCGACCAAATCATCGTCATGGAAGCAGGTCGCATCATCGAGTCAGGATCATACGACGACTTGATGCGTGCCCGCGGCATGTTTTATGAGTTGAAACAAGTCGAACAAGATGTGTTCGCCTGAACGAAAAAAACGAGCGGCTCCGTCGGAGAGCCGCTCGTTTTTTTATGGCAAATCTGGGTGCAACAAATGGGGGTTGTCGCAATGCTTTCAAAAAGAGTGTCGTGGAGGGGAATCCACGGGCCGTAACAAGTTTGGGGAACGGTTACGTCCAGCTGTGGCAGCTACAACTCGAGTATAAGTGATAACGATTCTCATTGTCAATTAGAAAAATAAAAATAAACCGCAGACGGGATGTCTGCGGTCGAGGTCGTACGAGTCGATTCAGTTTGACGGGACGCCCTTACTAAGTGTAAAGCGGATCAAACTGAACAAATAACGGATGTAGAACAAGGCGAACGCGTAAAATACAGCGACTGCCGGTGCGTTCAATTCGACACCTGGGATGTTCATGAGAAACTCCAAGATGAGAATCGACAGCAAGAAGACATAGAGTCCGGCATCGAGATAGAGCGGCATCAGTTTGCCGCGTTGATGCCAAAACGTCCGAACGAGCGGAGCGACAATCATCCCGATGATGCGTTCGGCGAAGCCGATGCTAAGCACGGCGATCATAAAGGCGGCTACCGTCTCGAACGTCACAAGTTTTGAGAAGGCAAACATGGACATAAGCAGGAGCGGCCCGATGAAAATCATCATCGAAAGGGACGTGCGTAAAAAGATGAGTAAGTTCTGTTTGATTGTGTCGACTCCCCCAAAGAGCGACTGTCGGAACGTCTTGCCACGTTTATAGTCGAGGATGAACGATCCCACGAACATCAAACCGAATAGCGATAACAATACTGTCATGAAATGTGTTTCCCCTTTTTCTAGTCAAATCTATGATTAATGATAGTTAGTCTAATCAAAGTCTAGCCTAGTGTACCGATTCGCTAGTTGAAAGTAAAGCGGGAAAACTGTCAAAGTTAGTAAAGTTTTGAGAACGTCATCGGCTTCATGAAGCCAAAATGAAACGGTTTCGTCCAGATTCTTTTGCGTGGTATAACGCTTCGTCGGCATGCTTCAAGACGCTGTCGACTTCGATATCGTTCGAATGGCAGGCCCCGAGCGAGACCGTGATGTGAAGCGTACCTGCACTCGTCTCAAAGGGGGACATCGAGACTTTTTCTCGTATAGATTCGGCGAGACGGGTCACTTCTTCCTTTTTGGCGTTCCGCATGATGATCAGAAATTCTTCACCTCCGAAGCGGCCGACGAGATGTCGGTCTTCACTCTCGGTGACGAGCAACATGCCGAGCTCGCGTAGTACGTCGTCCCCGACATCATGACCGTACGTGTCGTTGACGCGTTTGAAGTGATCGATATCGACAAGGATGAGGGCGTACTCTCCCGTCTCGACGGTCAAGTTGGCCATCGCCTCGTTCAACAGACGGCGGTTGGCGATGCCGGTCAAACCGTCGGTACGGGCCAGTTGCTGCTGATGCTGAACGTTCTCAAAGTGGCGTCTCAGCTCTTGGAGCAGGCGATAAGCGGCACAGGCCCCGGCATAGATCATAACGATATAGACGAATAAAATGGGATAGAACAGTTCGAGCGGGAGGGCATAGTAGAGCGCCGACCCGAACGCGGCGACGCTGATTGTCGTGAAGACAAGGAGCGTGTTACGGGTGTTGTTGAGCTTGAGCCGCAACAGACTCGTCGGCAAGACGAGTGCGACCATCGTCGCGATAGCTAAGTAAAATCCGACGTATTCGCCATCCGTTATCATGAAAAAACGACCGATGAGAAACAATATACCGGCGACGACACCGCTCACCCAACCGCCGAACAAAACGGCGAGCATAATCGGGATGGCACGAAGATCAATCAATATTTTTTCGAGATGAAGCGCGTTCGCGAGCAAAATCAAGGCGATGACACCGCTCTGGATACCGAGCAGGATACGCAACTTTAAAAACGACTGCGGCGTAATTCGAGGCTGGTTACGAAACGGCAAGAACGAGATGGTGAACAGGGTGAACAGAATACAAAGGTTGATGAAAAAAGAGTTGATGATGGTGAGCATACACGTGTCCCCTTGTACGAGATAGAAATCATTCATTCAAGTATGATAACTTTGGATCGCGATGAATCGTCAAGCTGTTACCACTCACGCCATTCTTCCGTGATGTCTTCATCGGTCTCATACCCGGCGATGGCTGCACCGGCACTGATGAAGTCGTACAGTTCTTCACGCTCGAGCGTCTCGATAAAATGGTCGTGTTCTTCGTCGAGGCCGTTCAAACGCAGGACGACATCGCGGACTGCCGATAGGATCGAGGATTCTGTGCCGTCGGAATGTACCAACGCGCTCGTATAACGTCTAAGCGCGGCGTCGACAGCGAGGATCGCCGACAGCGTATAGACGTCGTCGCCTTCGTTCAGCCGGTCTTCCCACAACAAAGTCGGGCGGTTCGCCCATAACTGGTCAAAATCCATGGATGGGTCCTCCTTCTGGCCGTGATTGTATCTTCCTCTCTATAATAGCAAAAAAGTTTGGTATGATAGAGACAAAGGGGGACTGTCCGTGCGTTATTGGGATCATTTTAAACGAGCGTTTATTCCGATCGCGCTCATCTTAATCGGGTTAGCCATCTTTTACACATTATCGGCACGAAACAACCTGGTGTTGACCATACTCGGGGCAGCGATCGTCGGTGTGATTTTATTTTTAGTGATGCGCCATATGAACCGGGTCGAAGACTGAAGACGAGAACACGTTTAGAGTTCTCGTTTTTTGTTGTCGGCGTGCTTTTTTGGGTACACTACATAGTAAGGAGGGATTCATTATGGCAAAAGCTACATTTGCGGGAGGCTGTTTTTGGTGCATGGTCAAACCGTTTCATAAATACGAAGGGGTTGAAGGCGTAATATCGGGTTATACCGGTGGACACGTCGACAATCCGACTTATCAACAAGTCTGCTCGGAGACGACGGGTCATCTAGAGGCGATCGAAGTGACGTTCGACCCGGAGGTCATCTCATATGATGAGCTGCTTCGGATCTACTGGCGACAAATCGACCCGACAGATGGGGGTGGACAGTTCAACGACCGCGGCGAATCGTATCGACCGGCCATTTTCTATCATTCGGAAGAACAACGGGACGCGGCCGAACGTTCGAAGCAAGAAGTCGAGAATTCGGGACGGTTCGAACGTCCGATCGAAGTCGAGATCCGTCCGGCCAAGACGTTTTGGGAAGCCGAGGACTATCATCAAGACTACTATAAGAAAAATCCGTTCCGCTACGAGATGTACCGGGTCGGCTCGGGTCGCGCCAAGTTCGTAAAAGAGGCGTGGAGCGACAAGAAACAAAAACAAGAACTGAAAGACCGTCTGACGCCGTTGCAGTTCAAAGTCACGCAAGAGAACGGGACCGAACCGCCGTTTCAAAACGAGTATTGGGATGAAGAACGGGAAGGGTTGTACGTCGATGTGATCGATGGCACGCCGCTGTTCACTTCTCGCGACAAGTTCCAGTCGAACTGTGGCTGGCCAAGCTTCGCTCGGCCAATCGAAGAGAAGCGGCTCGATGTGAACATGGATACGACGCACCACATGGTCCGGACGGAAGTGCGCTCGAAGCATGCCGACAGTCACCTCGGTCACCTATTTGACGATGGTCCGAAAGAACTCGGCGGTTTACGCTACTGTATCAATTCGGCTTCGCTCCGATTCATCCCGAAAGAAGAGCTCGAGTCTGCGGGATACGGGGAATACAAACATCTATTCGACGCATGAAGGGGAGACAGCCATGTTCACATCCGTCAAACAACAAATTCGCCGTGATACGATCGCGACGGTTCTAGATTATTACGATCATTCGATCCGGAACTTGACCGAAACGGCGCGACGTGAAAAGTACGACAAGATGAGTACGAGCCCGTTCTCGTTCTTTCGCGGAAGCTCGCACTTGTTCTATTACGATTTTGCGAAAGTGCCGCTCGCTTTCGACACGAGCGAGGCCTATCCGACGTTCATTCAAGGGGATCTTCACTTTGAAAACTTTGGGGTGTTCGGAGACGGGGCCGGGACGATCATTTATGATGTGAACGACTTTGATGAGGCATACCTCGGTTCGTATTTGTTCGATGTGCTTAGAATGGCCATTTCTGTCGACTTGTTCGCCGCCGAATCGGGCTTCGACTCCAACGAAGCGATTGAAGTGTACGCCGAGACGTATGCGCTCGCTATCAGACGGTACGCGAAAGGGAAAGACGAAGAAGTGCAGTTCACGAAAGCGAATACGTCTAAAGCCATCAAAAAAGTGATCAAGAAGGCAGAGAAGAAGCAAGACGCGTTCATGTCGGAACGGACCGAGGTCCGGGACGAAGAGCGTTACTTCGCGACGAGCGACGACTTAATCCCGGTCAGCGAGAAGACGGCGATGAAAATCAAACAGGCGTGGCCTGAGTATTTGAACTCGTTGTCGGGAGAGCATCGCCATCACGCCGATCACTACGATATCAAAGACATCGCTATCAAACGCGAGAGCGGGACGGCCTCGATCGGGCTCGAACGGTACTATATCTTAATCGAGGGGGCCGATGAGGAACATGACGAGGACGTCATCTTAGAGATGAAGCAAGCGCAGTCGGCCGTCCCGTCCTTGTTTTTGCCGACCCATCCGTTGTTCGAGGACGGCCTATCCCATGAAGGTGCGCGGGTCATCGCTGCCCAACGTGCCATGGTGCATAGCCAAGACCCGTATCTCGGTTACTTCACAATCGACGGCAACGAGTATTATGTGCGACAACGTTCACCCTACAAACGGAAAGTGAAGGCGAAGCACATCAAGAACGAGTCGTCGCTGATCGAAACGTTAAAAGTCCAAGCCGAAATCACGGCGAAAATCCATGCCCGGGCCGATGCGGACGCGAACGTTCTCGAGTATGAGGCGAGCGAACAGATTGCGGAAGCCATCGGGGACGCGCTGCCGTTGTTCGTGCGTCAAATCTCACGCTGGGCTCGTTTTTATGCCAATCAAGTCCGTTTCGATTTCGAGGCGTTCACATCATGGGTCGAGACACGGTCTGAATCCGACTGAGCCGAGCAAGACACTTGCGGCGAGGGACAGGTTTGTTTCAAAATGAGAGGGAAAAGGATGTGTTCGACCTATGATCACTGAGCAACAAGTCATCGCGCAAATGAAACACGTGATGAGTCAAATCGAACAGTCGAGTGGAGAGACGCAAAAGCGCCATCTGGCCAAGTTGATGGGTTACTGTGAGCTCATGTTGGCGGAGGCGACTCCCGCCGCACCGGTCGCACAGGCACCTGTCGTCTCGGCGGAGCCGAAGCAACCGTTAGACCGGCAAATGGCCGCATTCCTCGGCATCCCTCTAGAGGATGAGGACGAACCTAAAACCGATTCGCTGCTCGATTTCTAAGCTGTGCCCTCGTGGCATGGCTTTTTTTATGAGGCGTCCACATTGACTTATATACCATAGGGGGTATAATGGAGATACTAAAACTTTTAAACAACGGAGGCGTGCCCATGCTTGATTTTTTGTTTGTCGCAGTGGTGATCGGATTGATTTATTTTTGGTGGACGAAGCGAAACAGCACGAAAACAGTATCGACGGACGAGTTGAAGCGAAAGATTGCGGAAGAGCGCAACATTCAACTGCTCGATGTGCGGGAGCCGCACGAATATAAAGGCGGGCACATTAAACAAGCGAAAAACGTACCGCTCTCAGGGTTCGGTAACGCGGCAGCACAATACCCAAAAGATAAAGAACGTCCCGTTTACGTCATCTGTCAAAGCGGGATGCGGAGCCAGCGGGCAGCGGCGATGCTGAAGAGTGCGGGCTATACAGACGTCTACTCGGTCAAAGGCGGCATGAGCTTCTGGCGCGGCTGAGCAACAACCGGTTGAACGATTTCGTTCAGCCGTTTTTTTTGTGGGCTGATGTTTCTACTTTTGATTTGGAAGCGAGTCTGCTACGGTAGGAGAATAGGAAAAAGAGAGGGGATACCGACATGGCAGTCATTTTATTTGATATCGATGGGACGCTCGTCGACACGACCGTTCCGATGACGAAAGCGATTCACGAGGCGCTCGAACAGCTTCCGCATCTTGAAAAGCCGAGTGAGGACGCGGTCCGGTCTGGCTACGGTTTGGCTGGTGACGCCTTTTGGGAGCACGTCATCCCGGAGGCGACGCGTGAAGAAATCCGTCTCATCCGCAAACTTCGTCACGAGACGCTCGAGCAAGCGATGGAGGGACAAAACGTCTTGTTTGACGGCATCTACAATATGCTCGAGACGCTTCGTGCGAACGGGCATACGTTGACGACGGCAAGCAACTGTGGCGTTCACTATATGAACTTGATCCTCGATACGCAAGGCATCCGTCAGTTCATGACGGCACCTGAATGTCTCGAATCGGTTGGCGGCGAGAAGAAGGCCGATATTTTGACGGCGCACCGCCTGCGCCACGGAGAGGCGAAGTACGTCATGGTCGGTGACCGCAAGTCGGACGTCGAAGCGGGCCGGGCCCATGATTTCCCGGTCGTCTTGACCGGATTCGGCTTCGGGAACGAGGACGAGTGGGCGCTCGCCGATTATGTGATTGC
>NZ_LYTG01000042.1:0-23545 GCF_001816105.1 Exiguobacterium sp. SH31 | reverse complement strand
TAGTCCAAGCGAAATATATTTCACTTCTAAAAACTCTTCGATGCCGTGATGACCGCCTTCACGGCCGAGACCGCTCTGTTTCCATCCGCCGAACGGCGCTTGCGGGGTCGAAGGCAGGCCATCGTTGACGCCGACAATCCCGTATTCGAGCGATTCCGCCAAGTAAAGGGCCTCGTTAATATCTTGTGTGAAGATATAAGACGCGAGGCCGAACGGCGTGGCGTTCGCCCGCTCGATGACTTCGTCGAGCGTGTTGAACGAAGCGATCGGGGCGACGGGCCCGAACGTTTCCTCGTTCATGCAGAGCATATCTTCGTTCGCATAGCGGACGACGGCCGGCCGGACGAACAAGCCGTCAAGCTGTTCGCCGCCGGTGATCTCACCCCCACGGATTTGGGCGTCCTCGAGGTGTTTCATCACTTTCTCGACCGCAGCCTCGTCGATGAGCGGACCGATGTCGATGCCGTCGTCGAGCCCGTTTCCGACCTTGAGCGCTTGTAAGGCCTCGATGAACCGCTCGGAGAATTCGTCGACGATCGAACTCTCGACGTAAATCCGATTAGCGCAGACGCATGTCTGTCCACCGTTACGGAACTTGGTCGCGATCGCTTGCGGGACGGCCTTGTCGAGGTCCGCTTTCGCCGTGACGATGAGCGGGGCATGGCCACCGAGTTCAAGCGAGATCTTCTTCATCGTGTCGGCGGCACCGCGCATGAGCGTCTTGCCGACTTCGGTCGATCCGGTGAACGTCAGCTTGCGTACACGTGAATCGTGCTGCCAAACGTTGACGATACGAGCGGCACTTCCGGTCACGAGATTGATGACACCTTTCGGGAAACCGGCCTTCTCGGCCAATTTGACGAGTTCAATCGCTGTGAGCGGTGTCGCCGAGGCCGGTTTCAAGACTACGGTGCAACCGGCTGCTAGAGCCGGTGCCAATTTGCGGGTGATCATCGCCGCCGGGAAGTTCCAGGGCGTGATGGCAGCGATGACGCCGACCGGTTGTTTGATCGCGAAAATACGTTTCTCGTTTGAAGAAGCAGGGATCGTCTCACCATAGACGCGTCGTCCTTCCGCGGCATACCACTCGATGAATCCGTTGGCGTAACGGATTTCGCCGATCGCTTCTTTCAGCGGTTTGCCTTGTTCTTCGACCATCGTTCGCGCGAGCGCTTCCGTCTCTTCATCGATCAAGCGATGCCATTCGAGCAGTAGGGCGCCCCGGTCTTCGGCTGTCCACTGTTGCCAGTCTTTTAAAGCGGCCTGGGCCGCGTCGACAGCGAGGCCGGCCTCGGTCTCGTCACTCTTTGTCACGGTTGCTATTACGTTACCGGTCGCCGGATTTCGGACCTCGATTGTCTCATTCGTCTCGATCCATTCACCGTTAATGAAGTTGTTCTCAGCTCGCATCTTGATTTCCCCTTTCATTTAAGTCACATTGTAAAAGTACCCGATTTCAAAAAACATACACAATTTTACAAAAGGGAGAGGTAAACATGTGGATTGTCGTCGTAGGCTATCTCGTTGGTAG
The DNA here is from genome assembly GCF_001816105.1 of Exiguobacterium sp. SH31. NCBI lineage: Bacteria > Bacillati > Bacillota > Bacilli > Caryophanales > Exiguobacterium > Exiguobacterium sp. SH31. Next base: position 22,014 of record NZ_LYTG01000042.1, on the reverse strand, counting down.
CATGCTCGGCGGGCGATTATACGGGATGGTGAGTGGTCAAGATTTGGCTTCGAGCGGATCGGGGAATGTGGGAGCCCGGAACGCGTTACGGAGTGGCGGTATTTGGGCGTTTCTTCTCGTCTATGGCTTTGATGTCTTGAAGACAGTACTCGTTCTATCATTGAGTGGTTCCTTTTTTTTGAGACGGCGCTAGCGCTGACGCTCGGACACATTTATCCGATTTGGCATATCCGAACTGGTGGGAAAGGATACGCTGTGTTTTCTGGAATTATTTTAGCGTATAACCCGATTTGGTTCGTGGGAGGGCTTGTGCTTTTATTACTTCTCATTAAAATAACGCGCAACTCGCGCGAAACAGGGCTCGTCATGTTGTTTCTGCTACCTCTTGCCGCTTGGGGAGATACGACGGATTTCGTATTGGCGGTCATGGCTCTTGCAGTCATCTTGTATCATCACATAAGGGGGACATCACATGGTTGAATTTCGAAAAGCGATGCCGAATGATGAGGAAGCGATTCACCGTTTGAATTATGAGACGTTCGTGGAAGAAATCCCGCAACATCAAGTTAACTTGGAGCGTCGTCTCGTCGATCGTTTCCATAATACGAATACATACTGGATTGGAGAAGCGGACGGGAAACTCGTTGCGATGTGTTCTATTCGTGACGAGCACCCGTTTTCGCTAGAACAGAAAGGAGTTACCCTACCACCGGGCGAGTGGATCGAGGTCCGGCTATTGGCCATAATTCCAGCCTACCGTAACACTCGGACGTTTGCCGGACTCATGCGGGCTATGCTCGCTGAGGCGATTGAACGTAATGTGGAAGGGATTGTGATTAGTGGAACGATCCGCGAACAGAAATTGTATCGACGGTTCGGATTTATCCCTTTCGCAGATCCGGTCGGGCCGGAGGAGGCACTATACATTCCAATGAAGCTGACGCGCGCGGCATTCATGGGGTCTGAGACCGCTCGAACGCTGCGTCCGAAGTTGCTCCTCGCTGGACCTGTCGAACTATCGAACGCGGTGCGCGCAGCTCTTGCCACCCAACCGTTATCACATCGTTCGGCCGAAGCAATTCGTGTACTTCGTTCGGTCGAGACAAAACTGAGTACGCGCATCAATCTACCGCACATATACACATTGTTAGGGAGTGGGACAGTCGCAAACGATGCAGTCGCGGCGCAATTGACCGGCCGTGGCTTGATTTTTGATACGGGTGAGTTCGGGCGGCGACTTATCGATCATGCCAGACGAGCGCGTCTCGAGTTTGATGTCCTGACACTCGAAACCGGTAAACGTCTCCCGGTGCAACAGATCGAGCGATACAAACCGGACTGGATTTGGACGGTCCATTGCGAGACGTCTACTGGAAAATTAGTTGATGTGGAAGGATTGCGTCAGTACGTACACCGGCGCAAAACCATACTCGCAATTGATGCGATTAGCACGGTCGGGACGTTTGAGACGGACTATGCTTTCGCAAACATGGTGACGTTTGTATCAGGAAAAGCACTTCGTAATGCGCCTGGGCTAGCCTTTGTCGCGATGCGGGATCGCCCCATCCCGAACTCGTCGATTCCACGTTATCTCGATTTGGCGAGCTATAATCCGATCGCCTTCACACAATCCGTCCCACTCATTCAAGCTATGGATATTGCGTTGGACGAATTGACTGAAAAAGAGGTGAGTACCCATCAATCCAAGATGGATGTTTGCCTGAAGGAACTGCTAGGTCGGGGCGTAGCAATCGAAACTGGGGACGATCAATCGCCTGGTATTTTATCGATTATGTTACCGGAAGATCGGTCCTCGATCGAATTGGGACGACAATTAGCATATTACGGTTATCACATTCAGTACGAAAGTATGTATTTACAACAGTTGAACTGTGTCCAGGTCTCGACGATGGGATGGACGACCGAACGGGACATGCAACAAGTCGCCGCGTATATCGGGAGGTGGCTCCAGAAAAAAACCGTCACTCAAATGAGTGACGGGATCAGACACGAAAATCTTGGCGAGCCAAATGGCGAATTTTTCGACCGAGGCGTCTTGAATTAAAGTAGGAGACGACGGCGACGACACCACCTGACCAAAATAGCCATTCGTCAGGTCGGATGTAGCCGAACAGACCGACGAGCAATCCGAGAACAATGACACCCGAGTTGAACGTCTGGCGATGGAGCAATTCTTTCGATTCGAGCTCGCGTTGGAACATCGCCTGCTCAGACAACCGTTTCCGGGTCGGCTCTTTCAAATAGTTCTCGAGCAACGGCGGTACGTTCAACAGTTTCTTGCCGTAGTTGAGCGCCGTCATGACGTAGCGGTTTTGGATTGTCGTCCCGTCTGATTCGAGCCATTGAATCACAATCGGTTTACCGAGCGTGAACAAATCGATTTTCGGGTCGAGAATCTGTAAAATCCCGAGCAACGTCGAGGCGGCACGACCGAAGAAGGCGAACTCGGCCGGCAGTTGGATTGGCTCGTTCTTCACGAGCAGTTGGATATCTTGCAGCACTTTTTCGATCAATTTCGTATCGACCGTATCAATGTCGGTCTCTAAATAGAATGTGACTGCCTTTTCGATTGCTTGGCGGATGTTATGTTTATTCGCCGTCGGCAACAAGAAGCGCAAGTCTTCGAGGGCATCGACGACACCGTCGTAATCGAGCGAGATGAACGCCTGCAAGATCTTCCGGATCGTCGCCATATCTTGCGCGGTCGACGAGCCGACCATGCCGAAGTCGAGCAAGATGATTGTTCCGTCGGCCCGGATTTGGACGTTCCCAGGGTGGGGGTCGGCGTGGAACTGTCCGCCGAATAATAGTTGTTCCGCCGCCATTGTAAATAGACGTTCGGCGAGAGCGGAGCGGTCGATATTGTTTTCTTTTAAGAACGCAATATCGGTGATGCGACGGGCGTCGACCCAATCCATCGTCAATACCCGATTCGTACATAAATGGTCGTAGTAGCCCGGGATATAAACATCTGGATTTTCAGCATATTTCGCTTTGAAATACAGCGCGTTTTTTAATTCGGTTTGGAAATTTAGTTCATCCCCGATGACAAAAATCATTTGGCGATATAAGCTATCTAAGTCGGTCGATTTGGCGAGCGGTGTCCGTTTGAGCATCGTCGTGACGATTCGCATCGCTTTGAAGTCGGTACGGATGATTTTTTCGATGTCCGGGCGCTGGATTTTGAGCGCGACCCGTTTCCCGTTTTCAAGAAGCGTGGCCCCGTAGACCTCGCCGATCGAGGCAGAGGCGACGGCGTCGATGCCGACGTCTTTCACGACTTGGGTGTACGGTACGCCCCATTCGGCTTCGAGGATGGCACGAGATTTGTCCCAACCTGACGTCGGTACGCGGTCGACGAGCTCTGACAACTCATTAAGGACGGACGGCGGCAGCAAGTCGGCCCGGATCGACAAGAATTGACCAAGCTTGATCAACAGTCCCTCTAGGCGGAGCGCGTTACGTTTATACTCGCGGGCAAGCTGCAACATGAGCGCCTCGTACTCTTCCGGAGAGGTGAGACCCTGCTGCTGTTTGCGAGAGAATGAATAAATCTTAATGATGAATCGGGCGAACATTGTGACGATGATCCATATGCGGAACAAGGCGATTCGTTTCATAAAAATACCGACATCCTTTACAAGCAGTCGCTCGACTGATCTGATTTTTTGTATCTTTACTTTACCATATAATGCTTTCGAGAAAGGGCAAGGGATGTTTATGGAGTGGGAATTATTGAACGTCGTCGGAACGATTGCGTTCGCGGCGAGTGGAGCCATCATCGCGATGGACGAAAAGTACGATATTTTTGGAGTTTGGTTGCTCGCCTTCACGACTGCTTTCGGCGGCGGGGCGATCCGCAACGTCTTGCTCGGCAACCCCGTCAGTTTGATTTGGCAACAAAATGATTTATTTATTCTCTGTTTTCTCGTCGCGCTCCTCATCTTCCTGCTCCCGAGCGTCGTCTTGCCGCATTGGGAAAGATGGGGCGTCATCGTCGATGCGATCGGCTTGGTCGCATTCTCTTTCCAAGGGGCGCAAGTGGCCATCAAGTTGGATTTGCCGTTGTCAGCAGCGATTGCGGCAGCCGTCCTGACCGGAGTCGGCGGTGGTGTCGTCCGCGACTTGCTCGCAGGGCGCAAACCGCTCGTCTTGCAGGCGGAAGTGTACGCGATTTGGGCAATCATCATCGCGGTCGTCACATACTACTTCCGGCTCGAAGGCGGACTTCCAGTGTATGCGTTATTGATTGTCGTCGCGACGCTTCGAGTGATATCCTACTATCGGAAGTGGAATTTACCAGCACGAAAAGTGAGATAAGGGGGAAATCGTATGAAATTATTACTCATTACCGGTGCTGCCTTGATGGCGCTTGGTGTCGCACTCGGCGCGTTCGGGGCCCACGCATTGAAAGAGCGTCTGGCACCGAACATGCTCGCGAACTGGCAGACGGGGGTCTTGTACCAGATGATCCATGCAATCGGCATCATCGCGCTCGCTAGTATTTTGATGAAAGTGAGCATCAGTCAATTCAACACAGCCGGTTGGCTCATGTTTGCCGGCATCCTGTTCTTCTCGGGCAGCTTGTATGTCATGGCGCTTACAGGTATCACGAAACTTGGAGCGGTCACACCGATCGGCGGTGTTCTTTTCATCGCGGCATGGGTGTTCGTCATCATCGGTGCGTTCAAACTGTAACGAAATGTCCATCGAGCGTTAACACTTCGTCTGTATGATTAGACGTGTGAGACCCCTCGATTTCACACCCGCAACGAACATTCGGTCAGTCCTGTCATCTTCGCCTTGAGCGAGAAGTCAGACTGACCTTTTTTACGTTTTTTGGAAATGGATGAGTTTAGAAAAAATGCTGGAATATGCTTTTTTGAAATAAGGTAAATGATTTGCTATTTTCAGCTACTATGACAGAAACGTTTCAAACCATAAAAAATCGAAAAAACGTTGAAATACAAAGAAGAGGGAATGCCAACGGCTCTCCCTCTTCTTTGTCGTAATCAAAGTGAAATATAACTTTAACAGGAAAACATTCGAGACTTCGATATAATTAGCCGTGTTGAAACTGAAAAATTAATCGTTTTTGTTACATAGCAAAACGACCGACTTAAATAGAGTATGTAAAACTAGACCGTCAAATTAGAAAGGATGTCTGCATTGATCAATTGGAAACGTACTGTCTCGACACTTACGCTAAGCGCCTTGCTTCTCGGCACGCACTCGGTAGCCGATGCCTCGACGACAATCAAAGAAAAACAAGAGCAACAGAAAAAAGTTAAAGAACAACGCAATAGCGTCAAACAGAATCAATCAAATACGTCTTCGAAAATCGAACAGAACACTAAAGAAATCTCGAAGGTACAAGAAGAAGTCAATAAGATGGACGCTCAGCTTCAAGACATCATCTACGACGTAGCGGCGAAACGCCAAGAAATCAAACGTACCGAGATGAAGATTGAAGATCTCGAAGCGGACATTAAAGGTTACGAGAAAAAGATGATCGCTCAAGAAAAAATGATGAAAGAGCGGATGGCCACGATGCAAACGAACGGTGGCGGTTCAATCAACTGGGCTGAATTCATCTTTGGATCAAAAAACTTCTCTGACTTGATCACGCGCATGATCACGGCTGGTACGATCCAACGTAGCGACCAAGAGTTGTTCAACGACTACGAAGCGACACGTCTGTCTCTTCAAGAAGCACAAGCCGCACTTAAAGCAGAGCGGGCCTCGCTTCTAGAGCAACAGAAAGCACTCGAAGCGCGTCAAGCCGAACTCGAGAAGAAGATGAAACAGCGTGAAGCTCGCATCAAAGAACTCGAAGAGAAAAATATCGAATTTGAAACGCAAATCTTCGACCTACAAGAAATCGAAGCGACGTTGATCGCTCAAGAAGAAGCGATTGCAGCTGAAATCGAAGCACAGCGCCGTGAAGAAGAAGAAGCGCGTCGTCGTGCGGAAGAAGCAGCACGTCAAGAAGCGGCTCGTAAAGCCGAAGAGGCACGCCAAGCTGAGGCTGCCAAAGCAGCGGCCGCGCAACAAGCCGAAGAAGCGAGAGCTGAAGCTGCACGTCAAGAAGAAGCGGCTAAAGCTGCTGCTGCACAAGCTGCTGTTCAGAAAAAGCAGAACAGTAATACTAATTCCCAGTCATCGTCGTCTTCAAACCAAACGACACAAAATAATGTGACAGCTTCTAAACCGGCTGCACCACCGGCACCTAAGCCTAAGCCAGCGCCAAAGCCGGCACCAGAACCGGCACCGGCTCCTAAACCGGTACCGACTACGCCGACAGCTTCGGCACCGGCACCATCGAGCGCGAAATTCATTCAACCGACGACTGGTCGTTTCTCGCAAGGTTTCGGACCGGCAAGCGGACAGTTCGGCTATTCGTTCCATAACGGTGTCGATATCGCCGGACCAGTCGGAACACCGATCCGTGCCTCGGCAACTGGAACAGTCATTCGAGCTGGATGGGGTGGTGCTTACGGGAACCACGTCATGATCGCCCACGTCATCGACGGTCAAGTTTGGACGACTGTCTATGCGCACATGAACTCGGTATCAGTTAGCGCTGGTCAGCGTGTGACGCAAGGATCAAACATTGGAACGCTCGGGAACACTGGAAACTCTTCAGGCCCGCACCTTCACTTTGAAATCCACCAAGGCAGCTACTCGTACTCGTCTTCGAGCGCCGGTAGCACCGTCAACCCACGTCAGTTCTTCTAATCCTAAACAAACGAGCACTCGTCAATCGCGACGGGTGCTCGTTTTTGCGAAAAAATAGTGCCCATCCATTGCGGATAGGCACTATTTTTAATTAGCCTGCTCGATGTCGTCTTGTTTTGTGTCAGTCTTACGGAACCGCTCGCGGACGAGATAGATGATCGTCAAGCCGACCAACCATGGGATCCCGAACTTGAGCAAGATGTTGAAATCGGTAAACCATGTCGTGATCATCAGGCTGAGCAACAGTCCGGCACCGAGGAGTGGTAAGAACGGATAGCCGATCATACGGACAGGGAGTTTACGCCCCGTCCATTTTTTGCGGAAGAACAAGTGTGAGACGAACACCATGAACCATGTGAAAATCGCCCCGAACATCGAGATGCCCATGAGGAACGGATACGACGTCTCCATGAACACTTGAAGCAGTGCCGCGAGGACGATTCCGCCTGTCGAAACGAACAAGGCAGGCATCGGAATCCCACTGGCGCTTACTTTTTTGAAGATACGCGGTGCGTCGCCAGCTTCGGCGAGCGAGTACATCATGCGCGTCGATGCATACAATTGCGCGTTCATCGCCGACAAGGCGGCGACCAAGATGACGAAATTCAAAATACCGGCCGCGCCAGGCACGTCAAACTGCTGCATGACGAGGACGAACGGGCTTTGATCGATACCAGCCTGCTGCCATGGGATGAGCATGAGCATGATGGCGATCGTGATCAAATAGAAGAACGTCAAGCGGAGCACGGTCGCCCGCAGCGCCTTCGGTACGGCGCGGTCCGGGTCTTTCGCCTCGCCGGCCGTGACGGCGACGAGCTCTGTCCCGAGGAAACTGAAGAGCGAGATGAAAATCGTCACCCACATGCCGTAAAATCCGAAAGCGAAGAACCCTTCATTTCCGGTCGTGATCGATTCGATCGGTGAGCCCGGTTGGCCGAACAGTGCGGCCGCACCGAGGACGATGAAAAGAATGATGGCAGTGACTTTGATGAATGATAACCAGTATTCGGTCGTCCCGAACGTATGGACGTGCCGAGCGTTGACGTAGATGAGCAATCCGCCGAACACGGCGACCCAGACGAATCCGTTCACATCCGGGAACCAGTAGCGCATGTAAATCGCGATTGCGCTCACTTCGACCCCGATTGCGAGGACGTTGGCGATCCAGTACGAGTAACGGACCAAGAAGCCGGCGAGCGGATGGACATAACGCTCGGCGATCGTGCCGAACGAGCCTGAAGTCGGATGAGCGACGGTCATCTCGGCGAGACAACCCATGAGCAAGAGGACGATAAACGCCCCGATGGCGTAACTGACGAGCACGCTCGGTCCTGCCGTTTGGATGGCGAGGCCGCTTCCGAGGAAGAGGCCCGTTCCGATGGCGCTGCCAAGCGAAATCATCGTGAGCTGTCGGGTCGACAGTTCACGTTTTAGTTTACTAGTTTCCAAAGTCAAATCTCCTTTAGTTGAGTGAAGTGTTGTTGGGGACGACTATAGCAGACAAAAAAATCACGTGTCAACTTGCGACGTTCTGAAACATGCGGTCGATTCGTCCGCACTTATAGAAGCAAAGTTTTTTTGCACACTTTTGTTTGACAGGATGAATCGGGAACGGTATAGTACGAGTTAACTTAACTGAAACGAACAAAGGCGTCGACGAAGAGAAGTAACGACGGTCCCTGCATGACAGAGAGCTGATGGTTGGTGTGAATCAGTATGTGGGACGTCGCGAATGGACTTCCGAGCTCTAAACCGAAATTTTTAGTAGGCTTTAGCGGGTTACCCACCGTTATCACGGGGAAGCGGATGTTTGTCCGTGAAGTGGGTTCGACATGAACCAACGAAGGTGGCACCACGGGGTTACTCGTCCTTCTCATAGCGTGAGCTGTGAGTTGGACCGAGTGACCCTTTTTTGTTTTTCAAATTGAATCTTAAATCGATGATTGAGAAGAGTAGCGTGAAGAAGTCTCGTACAGAGAGTCAGGGGTGGTGGGATCCTGACCGAGACCGTCACGTGAATGGGCTCATGAGAGCACGGCTGAATGTTAGTAGGCCGTGACGGCTTCCACCGTTATCAGGATACGATGTGATAGCATCGGAAAGTGGGATCGATTGATCCAACGAGAGGTGGCACCGCGGTCCATACCGTCCTCCATACGACAGACGTCGTATGGAGTTTTTTTATACCCAAATCGCTTAAGGAGGAACGGACATGTTAACACGACTACTGACGAACCAAGTGACGACGACCGAGATGAAACAGGCGGCTTCCGAGTTGTTTCAAGCTGATGAAACGCAAATCACCGAGGTGCTTCTCGCATTGAAAGCACGCGGCGAGACGGCCGAAGAGATGGCGGGGTTGGCCGATTATATCCGTGAGGCGGCGACGTTCCCGGAGACGACGCTCCCCGTGCTCGACGTTTGTGGGACCGGTGGTGACGGAGCGAACACGTTCAACATTAGTTCGACCGTCGCGTTCGTTCTCGCCGGACTTGGTATCCCGGTCGCGAAACATGGGAATCGGAGCGTGTCGAGCCGGTCGGGTAGCGCCGACGTGCTCGAGGCGTTGAATATCCCGATCGTCCAAAGTGCTGACGACGTGTTAGCCGAACTTGAGCGAACGAACTTGAGCTTCTTGTTCGCCCAGCACGTCCACCCGATCATGAAACGTGTCATGCCGGTGCGAAAACGGCTCGGGACGGCGACGATCTTCAATCAAATCGGCCCGCTGACGAACCCCCTCAAGCCGAGACGTCAATTGATCGGTGTCTACCATCCGGACTTGATCGAGAAGATGGCTACGGCGATGCGCCATCTCGGAGTCGAACGGGGCATGGTCGTCCATGGGGCTGGCGGACTTGACGAGGCAAGCTTAGCTGGAGCGAACGAGGTGCTCTTCTTTGATGGAGAGCAGACGGCACGATATCAAGTCGACCCGCGAGACGTCGGGTTGATGCGGGCGCCGCTGTCGGCGCTACAAGGTGGTACACCCGAAGAGAATGCGAAGACGCTCGTCGCCGTCTTGAACGGCGAGGCAGGACCGGCGCGAGACGTCGTCTTGTTGAATGCGGCACTCGCGTTATGCACATACGGCGCCGTCAAGACGTTACGTGAAGGTGTGGCCGAGGCGAGCCGGAGCATCGACGAGGGCAACGCCGCCCGAGTCCTTAAGCAACTACAAAAAACGGAGGTGGGCGCATGAGTTACTTGACGAAAATTATCGGGACGAAAATCGAAGAGGTCAACCAGATGCAAGACGTCACGGTCACGGCGACGGAGCCGATCTCGTTACAGCGGCTGGTCGCGGACGGGTTTCATATCATCGCGGAAATTAAGCGGGCATCCCCATCAAAAGGCGTGATTCGAGCCGAACTGGATGTGGCCGAACGGGCTCAGGTTTACGAACGGGCCGGAGCGACGATGATTTCGGTGCTGACGGATACGACGTACTTTAACGGATCGTTCGATGACTTACGCCAAGTCGCTGACGCCGTCGATATCCCGGTCCTGTGCAAAGACTTCATCATCGATGAACGGCAGCTCGACCGGGCGAAAACGGCCGGCGCGAGCGCGGCGTTGTTGATCGTCGCGGCGCTACATCCGACTCGCCTGCACGCGTTGAAGCAACACGCACGCCTGATCGGCCTCGACGTGCTCGTGGAAGTGCACGATGAAGCCGAGCTCCAGACGGCGCTCGAACTTGAGGACGTGCTGATCGGCATCAACAACCGGAACTTGAAGACGTTCGACGTATCGCTTGAGACATCGATTGAATTGATGAAGCGTTATCCGAACGTTGCGTTCGTCAGTGAGAGCGGAGTCAGCACCGGCGAAGCAGCAAGCCGACTGCGAGACGCGGGAGCCAAAGCAATTCTCGTCGGAGAGGCGCTTATGCGACAGGATGACCCGACGGCGTTGATTGAGGAGCTGAAGACGTGTTCGTTAAAATATGTGGATTAAAAACAGAAGAAAGCGTGACGGCGGCGGTTGAAGCCGGGGCCGATGCGATCGGCTTCGTGTTCGCGAACAACAGTTCACGCCAAGTCGATGTGGCGACGGCGAAACGGCTACGGCAGTTGATCCCGAACCACGTCCGTGTCGTCGGAGTGTTTCTCGATCCGACGCTTGATGAGGTCGAGACGGCAATCACGTGCGGATTGACGGATATCCAACTGCACCGGCGCACGTTGCCGCTTGAGACGTTCCGACAGTTCAACCTGCCGATCATCGAAGCGAGTAGCAAGACGGAGGCGGATATCGTCTTACTGGATGCACCGACGCCCGGGAGCGGGGAGACGCTCGACTGGTTGCAGTTGGAACGTCCGCAGCGAACGTTCTGGCTTGCCGGTGGTTTGACGGCCGACAACGTGAGACAAGCGATGCATGACGTACGGCCTGACGGGGTCGACGTCTCAAGCGGCGTCGAGACAGATGGAGAGAAAGATATCGATAAAATTCGCACGTTCATCAGACGTGCCAAGGAGGAAACACCATGTACACACAACCAGTGAACGGGAAGTTTGGCCCATACGGAGGAAAATATATACCGGAAACACTCATGCAAGCCGTTGAAGAACTCGAGGTGGCTTATGAGGAAGCGAAGTTAGATCCTGAATTTCAAGAACGCTTCGACGAGTTGCTCAGCGAATACGTCGGGCGGGAGACCCCGCTTTATTATGCGGAGAACATGAGCCGACGCCTCGGGACGAACGTCTACTTGAAACGGGAGGACTTGAACCATACCGGTGCCCATAAGATCAACAACACGATTGGGCAGGCACTTCTCGCCAAGCGGATGGGGAAACAGAAAATCGTCGCCGAGACCGGGGCCGGACAACACGGTGTGGCGACAGCGACGGTATGCGCGCTGCTCAACTTAGAATGTACAATTTTCATGGGTGAGGTCGATGTCGAACGGCAAGAATTGAACGTGTTTCGGATGGAACTGCTCGGGGCGACGGTCATTCCGGTCAAGTCAGGCAGCCGAACATTGAAAGATGCGGTCAACGAGGCGTTACGCTACTGGGTCAAACACGTTGACGATACACACTACGTCATGGGCTCTGTACTTGGACCACACCCATTCCCGACGATGGTGCGTGACTTCCAAAGTGTGATTGGAACAGAGACACGGCGCCAAATTTTAGAAAAGACCGGACGCTTGCCGGATGCCGTCATCGCTTGCGTCGGTGGTGGCAGCAACGCCATGGGGATGTTCTACCCGTTCTTGAATGACGAGGATGTCGCCTTGTACGGAGTCGAGGCAGCAGGAAGCGGCGTCGACACGGACAAGCATGCAGCGACGCTCACGAAAGGTGAGGTCGGCGTGCTCCACGGCTCGCTCATGTACGTGCTACAAGACGGGGCTGGGCAAATCCAAGAAGCGCACTCAATCTCGGCTGGACTCGATTATCCTGGGGTCGGACCAGAACATAGTTTCTTGAAAGACATCGAGCGTGTCCGCTACGCGGCGGTCACCGATGAGGCGGCGTTAGAGGCATGTATGTCACTCAGTCGACATGAGGGTATCATTCCGGCACTCGAGTCGTCACATGCGCTCGCCTATGCCGAGACGCTCGCCGCGACGATGGACGAGGACGATCTGCTCGTCATCTGTCTGTCAGGCCGAGGCGATAAAGATGTGCATACGATTCGAGAAAGGGTGGGACGGAAATGAGCTTAGAGACAGCGATTCGAAATAGAGACGGGGCAGCGTTCGTCCCTTACATCATGGCCGGAGACGGCGGACTCGATCAACTCATTCCGACGATCGAGCGGCTTGAAGCGATGGGCGCGACGGCGATCGAGCTCGGGATCCCGTTCTCAGATCCGGTAGCGGACGGGCCGATCATCGAGGCGGCCGGGATGCGTGCCCTCGCGAACGGCGTGACGCTCTCTAGTGTGTTGGATTATTTAATAGAAGGAACTGAGCGTTTCTCAGTCCCGATCGTCCTGATGACATACTTGAATCCAGTGTTCCGGTTCGGAATCCAGCCATTCTTCGACCGTGCGGCCGCATGTGGCGTCAGCGGTGTCATCATCCCCGATTTGCCGTTCGAAGAGAGCCTCGAACTATTCGCGGGGATTGAACGGAACGGGGTCGCCGTCGTCCCGCTCGTCACGTTGACGAGTAACAAACAACGAATCGACACGATTTTAAGTCAGGCCGAAGGGTTCGTCTACGCGGTGACGCTCAAAGGGACGACCGGAAAAGTCGACGCGTTCCCGGACGAACTGCTCGCCCATTTGCGCTCGTTGACAGAGCGGTCTCCGGTCCCGGTACTCGCCGGATTCGGTGTCCATCGGGAAGACCAAGTCCAAGCGCTCGGTGAGGCGTGTGACGGGGTCGTCGTCGGCAGTTTCATCGTCGAGGCGCTCCACGAAGGACGCGAGCAAGACGTTGCCGATTTGATCGCCTCGGCGCGTCGAGTCAAAATATAAAACAAGGATCGTGCCGAGGCACGATCCTTGTTTAGCCTTCAATCTCAATCGTCCGGGTGCTCGTTCCATCGTCGGCTTTCGGGACGGTCAAATGGAGAACGCCGTCTGTCAGTTTCGCTTTGATGGCATCTTCTTTCACGTTCGGAAGATAGAGCGAACGTTGCATCGACGTGACCCGGCGTTCGCGGTACACATAGTCCTTGTCTTCTGCTTTTTCTTCTCGTTGGTCGACCGAGAGGATGAGGTAGTCTTTGTCGTACCGGACGTGGATATTGTCTTTCTTGATTCCCGGCATCTCGGCCTCAATCACGTATTGTCCGTCTTGGTCACGGACATCGAGCTTGAACGAGTCGAGGAACGAAGTGGCTCCGTCTTTTGGGTCGAACAGCTGGTTCATCCGATCGAACGCATCACCGAACAAATCTTTGCGCAAACGGTCAAGCTCGTTCTTACGGAACGGTGTCAAGTCGAACATATGGATCCCTCCTTTAACAAAAAACGAACATAGTAGAAGTGACGTCACTTCTACTATGTTCGTTTTTAAAGAAAGGTAAACCTGAAAGTGGTGACATTTTTTTGAAGAAACGACCGTCATAGTTCGACGCGTTCGAGACCGTCTTCCCCGAACTTGCGATCGAGTTGATCGTGGCGATATGTCGAGGCGAGGACGTACAACAAGTCGCCTGGTTCAATTTTCGTCTGCCCGGTCGGCGGGATGAGGTAATCTTTGCGGACGATCGCATTGACGACCGTGTTCGGCGGTAACGTGATGTCAGCGAGCGTGCGTCCGATCATCGATGACGTTTCTGTCGCCACGTACGGAACGAGCTGATGCTGCGACTGTTTACTCGACACGAGCGCGATCGTATACGGAGAGCGGATCTTATCCGGCCCGAGCAGGTTCAGTCTGGCCGCGAGCGGTGTGAGCGTCGTTCCTTGAATCAACGCGCTCGTCACGACGACGAAGAAGACGGCGTTGAAGATGAGTTGGCTGTTGTCAATCCCGGCGATGAGCGGGAACGTCGCTAGTACGATCGGGACCGCTCCTTTTAGGCCGGCCCAGGAGATGAACAGTTTTTCCTTATGAGTGAACGGCATCGCGATCGTCGATAAGTAAACGGCGATCGGACGGGCGACGAACATGAGGAAAAATGAAATCAACAGCCCTTTCCAAATTAGTTCTGGATCGAACAGTTGTTTCGGATAGACGAGAAGGCCGAGGATGACGAACATGATGATTTGCATGATCCAAGCGAGTGCCTCCGAAAATTGGACGATGGTCACTTCGTGGGCGGTGTGGGCGTTCCCGACAATCATTGCGGCAAGATAGACGGCAAGCAAGCCGCTGCCGGCGAAGTAGGCGGCCACGCCATACGTCATGAACGCCATCGAAATCATGAGGACGGCGTGCAGGCCGCTCGACTCAAGGCGCAAATGATTGAGCATGAGCCGTGACAGGTTCCCGAGCATATACCCGGCGAACGCCCCGACGATGATCTGTAGAAGGAACATCCAAATGCCGTCCCAAATCGTCGTGTCCGGTTTCAACATGAAGTCGAGAGCGAGGATCGTTAAAAACATCGCCATCGGATCATTCGTACCGGACTCGGCTTCGAGTGTCGCGCCGACTTTCGGTGCGATGTTCTTTCCTTTGAAGGCGGCGAAGACGGCGGCAGCATCGGTCGATCCGATGATGGCACCGAATAGGAAAGACTCAATCCAGTCGAAACCGAATACGAAACGAACAGCCACGGCGACGAGCCCGGCCGTCAATAAGACCCCGATCGTCGCGAGCGAGGCGGACGGAGCGAGGACACTCCGAATCGAGGCCCATTTCGTCTGCAGACCACCTTCGAACAAAATAACGATTAGAGCGGAAATCCCGATCATCTGGGCAAGGTTCGAGTCATCGAAGAAGATTAAGCCGGTGACGTCACTACCCATGATCATGCCGATCCCCATGAACAGAATCAACGCAGGAAGGCCGAAACGGGTGGACACGCGCGTGGCCAAAACCCCTGCGACGAGGAGGAGGCCGAACAAGAGGATTAAAACGTCTGTACTTAAAATAGGTGCAGTCAAACACATCACTTCCCTTTGAAATTGTCACTTTTCACATAGATTATTAAGTTCATTATACCATGAAACCGTTATGAAATAAGAATGAACGCATCGTTGATTATGCTAATTGGAATAGTCGGATATCGGTGTGGTACATTAGGAGTATCAAAGGGGGATTCATATGGCTAAAATTCACGTTTTGCATGAAAACAATGAGTGGACGGACCATCTCGTCAAAAGGCTCGAGGAGTTATCATTTCCATATGAACTGTGGCATTTAGATGAAGGAATCATCGATATTGAAGCGACGCCGCCTGAAGGGGTCTTCTATAACCGGATGAGCGCGTCGTCACATACGCGCGGGCATCGCTACGCGCCAGAGCTGACGGAAGGAGTGCTTGCCTGGCTCGAGGCGAACGGACGGACCGTCTTCAACGGGACACGGGCGATTCGCCTCGAAGTGAGCAAGGTGAACCAGTATACGGCGCTTCGTCAAGCAGGGATCCGTGTGCCGAGGACGATTGCTGCTGTCGGAAAAAAACAAATCATCGAGGCGGCCGAGAAGCTTGGCATGAGCCCGTTCATCACGAAGCATAACCGTGCTGGTAAAGGGCTTGGCGTGCAGCTGTTCCATTCGATTGGGGCGTTGAAAGGGTATGTGTACGGACCGGCGTTCGAGGACTCGGTCGATGGCATCACGCTCATCCAACAATATATCGAAGCGCCGAAACCGTTCATCACGCGCTGTGAATTTATCGGCGGAAAGTTCCTCTACGCGGTACGGGTCGACACGTCGGAAGGGTTCGAACTATGCCCGGCGGATGCGTGTTCGATTGAAGATCAATTCTGCCCGGTCGGCGAGACGTCGCCGGCCAAATTTGAAATCGTCGACGGGTTTTCCGATCCGATCATCGATCAACTAGAAGCGTTCTTGGCAACAAATAATATCGCGGTCGCGGGGATCGAGATTATCGAAGACCATGACGGCAACGTCTATGCGTACGACGTCAACACGAATACGAACTATAACTCGGACGCGGAAGCGAAGGCAGATCAATACGGCATGCTGGAACTCGCGACGTTCCTTGGCGACGCGCTTCACGCGAAGACAAAATAAGGGTCAGGCTTTCGCCTGACCCTTTCGCTGTGTATGTTGTAATTGTTGTTCAAATCGAATTTGGACTAGCTCTGCTGTCGGGGTCATTCGTTCAATGAACGAATCTAAACGTTTTGCAGTGTCTCGATCTGATTCCTTGAACACGCGCATCGTTGTTCACCTCATTGATCATTGTTGTAAGTGCCTCTACAACGATGTTTCCCGAGGGGGTCGATGCGTAAACCTCAATCAACCGAGGAATGTGCCGAGTTCTTCTTTTGGAAGGATGTTTCCGACGTAGAAGTCACCAAACTCGCCATATTTGGCGCTGACTTCATCGAAACGCATCTCATAAACAATCTTCTTAAATTGGAGCGAGTCTTCCGCGAAGAGCGTGACGCCCCATTCCCAGCCGTCAAATCCGGTCGATCCGCCGATGAACTGCTGGATCTTGCCGGCATAGCTGCGGCCGATCATGCTGTGGCGGTACATGAGGTCTTTCCGCTCGTCCATCGACAGCGTATACCAGTTGTCCTCGTCACGGCGCGCCTTGCTCATTGGATAGAAGCAGATGTGGGCTGCTTTCGGCAACGTCGGGTACAAGCGCGAGCGGATGTGCGGGTTCTCGTACGGATCCCCGTCACCAGAGCCGCGGTACATGCCGAGTTCGATGACTGAGACGTAAGAGTACGATGGGATCATATAGTCGTACAGTTTTGTCTTACGAAGGGCGAGTTCGACTTGTTCGAGCTCTTTGAACGTCGGACGAAGGACCATGAGGACGACGTCCGCTTTTTGACCGAGGATCGAATAGAAGGCGTGACTGCCTTCTCCGCGTGTTTCGACGTCTTCGAGCGAGGCGAGGAAGGCGACGAACTCCTCAATCATTTCTTGACGCGCCGCCTTGTCGACCGCTTTTAGGCGTGTCCAATCGATCGAGCGGAAATCATGAAGCGTATACCAACCGTCTAATGTGGCGGCTGCGTGCTGTGTTTCGGTTGTCGGTGCTGGACGTTCTGACATGAAAAAACTCCTTTCGAGACTTGGCTTCGCTGTTTATTTTACCACAGACACTTTACCGCCTGGCAAATTTGGCGCTATCTGTGAGAGTAGTCACAAGCGAGACAAACTAAAGAAAAACGCGGACACAGAAATGTAAACGGCTTCACAGCAACCTGTATCAGTCATAAATACAGAACTGTTCTATTCATATAATGACTGATTTCAAGCGATTTATGACGATATGGGCAGAATAGTTTATTTTAAAAAAAGGACTGTGTATAATAAGACACGCATACGGACAATTGTGTCCTAAAGAGAAAACATAGATATCTTCCAATCGAAAAGGAGTTCACTTACCATGAAATTATTTGACACGTTGAAGCAAAAAGTCAGCCCGATTCGTCCGACCATCGTCTTAGCAGAAGGCGTCGATGAGCGCGTCCTTGGAGCTGCAGTCCGTTTAAAAAATGACGGCATGGTCAACCCGATCATCGTAGGTCCGAAAGCGGACATCGATGCAGTTGCAGCGAAACACGGCTTTGATATCTCGAACTTGACACAGTACGACCCAGCGACATACGAAGATATCGACACGCTCGTCGAATCGTTCGTCGAACGCCGTAAAGGCAAAGCGACGGCTGAACAAGCTCGTGAATTGTTGTCGTCAGATGTGAACTACTTCGGTACGATGCTCGTCCACACGGGCAAAGCGGAAGGTCTCGTCTCGGGTGCGATGCATGCGACAGCCGACACGGTCCGTCCAGCACTCCAAATCATTAAGATGCAAGAAGGCATCAAAAAGACGTCAGGTGTGTTCATCATGGTACGTGACGATGAGCAATACGTCTTCTCGGACTGTGCGATCAACATCGCACCGGACGCGGCCGACCTTGCTGAGAACGCCTACTTGTCAGCGTTGACGGCGAAGACGTTCGGCATCGAGCCGCAAGTCGCGCTCCTCAGCTTCTCGACGAAAGGTTCGGCGAAGTCGCCTGAAACCGAGAAAGTCATCGAAGCGACGCGTCTCGCCAAAGAGAAAGCGCCACACCTTCCAATCGATGGTGAGCTTCAGTTCGATGCAGCGTTCGTCCCGAGCGTGGCAGCGAAGAAAGCACCAGGTTCTGATGTGGCGGGTAACGCCAACGTCTTCGTCTTCCCGAGCCTCGAAGCTGGGAACATCGGCTACAAGATGGTTCAACGTTTCGGTGGATTCGAAGCGATTGGACCGATCCTTCAAGGTCTCAACAAGCCAGTCAATGACTTGTCGCGTGGCTGTAATGAAGAAGACGTCTATAAATTGACGCTCATCACAGCGGCACAAGCGATTGACGAGCGCAACGAAGCGTAAGTCAGAAGCATCTTCCCACAGCGGAGGATGCTTTTTTTGATTCGTAGTTGTAAACTATTGGAAAAGGAGGCGGTCACATGGAGGAGATTGAGGAAGCCATCACTTTACCGGAAGGACATCGCTACGCCATGTTCGGCGGTGGAGATGATTTTCCGATTAAAACTTACTATGAGGGCGTGTTTGAAGAAGTGTTCGTCGCGTACCATCCGTTTCTCGGACCGATAGAAGATCCTAAAGCAATTGACCGATATGTCGAGATGGACAAAAACGAGGTCGAACAGCACTTTCGGGCCATCACATGGGAAGATATGCGTCGCCGATTTGGTTTCGATGACGTCAAACGTATCGATCACGCGCTCCGGACGATGATTGGGGCGCTGAAACCGCACGCCGAAGATCAAGCAGGTGCGAATCGAATCATCGAATTTTGCGAACGCGAGAACATACTTCCACCGGGCGAAGAAGATCTGTCTAATCTTATAGAGAATGAGGTGTTACGAGCACTTCTGGAAGTGGGAGAAGAGTGGATGTGGAGCGGGGACGAGTTCTGTATGGAACGGCATCTGATCAACATTCGTGAGACGCTAACCTCCGATACTTGGGGGATGCAGCATCGGACGTTCTTCGGACATCAACATGATTGGCTCATTGTACCACCTTGGGATAGTCACTTCACGTTGATTTGTGGTAGCCGAGCTTGGGTCGAACAGATGGTGGAACGTTGTGAATTGGAAGGATTTTATTGTCAGGACGACACGACGATCAATTGGAGTTTGTCCGACACGAAACTGAGGTAAACTAGTAAGGGACAACATTTTAAGGGGGAAACAGTATGCAAAGTATCCAGGCAACCGAATTACGTGAAAAGCTCGAGAACGGGGAGTCGCTCCATATCATCGACGTACGTGAACAAGACGAGTACGACGCGGGACACATCCCGAACGTGCCACTCTATCCGCTGTCTGAATTCCCTGACGTGACGGAGAAGCTCGGCAAAGACAACGTCTATCATGTCATCTGTCGCTCAGGCGGACGCAGCCAGACGGCGTGCGACTATTTGGAATCGGAAGGGTTTAAAGTCATTAACGTCGAGGGCGGTATGCTCGCTTGGGACGGTGACGTCGAAGCGTGATGCTCGACAATCCGTGGGTCGTCATTCCACTGTTGATCGTCCTCTATTTGACGGTGTATGTGTTCGTGAAACGTCTTGATTGGACCAAATGGCGAGTCATCTGGGCGGTGTGGATTGTCCTCATCGTCCTCTTATTGACGATCCGCCTCATCCAAAGCGTATAAAAAAACGAGTGAGACCCACGTGGGCCTCACTCGTTTTTAGTTGTCGCGTTTATCGAACGTGATTGACGCGATGGCGTCGTGCTGGTGGATCGACTCTTCGTTTCGGCATTCGACGAAGAAGTTGACGACTTGTTTCATCTCGTACAAGTCGGCCGCAATCAAGCGGACCATATCTTCGACGAAACGCGGGTTTTCGTAAGCAATTTCTGTAGCCCGTTTCTCATCCGGACGTTTCAAGACCGGGTGAAGCGGTGCCGATGCGTTCGACTCCGCCGCATCAAGCAATGCGAGTCTCCAGTCGAAGCCGTCGAGCGACGCTTCGTCAAGACCGGCTTCGATTGTGATGTAGCCGCGCTGGTTATGGGCGCTGTATTCGCTGATCTCTTTTGAACATGGGCATAACGTCGTCACGTTGATGACGAGACCGACCGTCACGCTCGCCATACCTGTCTCGAGGTTGTATGTCACGTTGTGCATGACATCGGCGTTCATAAGCCCGCTGAGGCCCGTCGCCGGTGCTTTCCGGCTGAAGAACCATGGGTAGCGGACCGTCAATTGACCTTCCGTTTGTTCCATGCGCTCGGCGAGTTCTTGGGCGAACTCGATGAGCGAGCGGTTTGATAACGTCCAGCCTTGCGTATGGTACGCGTCGAGCTGTTCCGTAAGACGTGACATGTTGATGCCTTTACGATCTTGGACGAGTGATGTCGTTAATTCAAACGTTGCGACCGTCGCTTGGATGCCGTCTGGCGTTTCGATGTTGACGGGATGTTTGACGTTCGAGATCCCGACGCTGTCGAGTGCGAACAAGAAGTTCTTAGGTGTATTTTGAAGATCAACCATTTTATCTTTTTCTGTCGGTTTCGTACCTTTGACCGGCGGGACCGAGCCGAATAGTTTATGTCGTTCTGCTTTAGTAGGTAAAGCGACATGGCTTGTAGACATAATCGGATTCTCCTTTTTTGAGAGGGCAATTGACCGCCACTCGTTCTTGTTAGGATTTTATCACGAAATGGATACAAACTGGGTATCATTTTGCTTCGTGAACGTGCTTTGAACCTGCTCCGCGACAGAAAACTTCAGACATTGAACAAAAGAAGATTGATTTAATTTGCGAACGGGAATAAAATGTTCCTGTGAACTTAAAAAATAGATCACTATTAAATATGAAGGAACACAAACAAAAAGGGGATGTTTTTAAATGGATTGGCAGTTAATCTTGCAGTACGCCTGGATCATCGTCGTACTCGTCGGTCTCGAAGGGCTCCTATCTGCAGACAACGCACTTGTCTTGGCGGTCATGGTCAAGCACTTGCCACGGACAGAACAGAAGAAAGCGCTATTCTACGGTTTATTAGGAGCGTTCGTCTTCCGCTTCATCGCATTATTCTTAATCTCGTTCTTAATCAACGTCTGGCAAGTCCAAGCACTCGGTGCCCTTTACTTGATCGGGATGAGCGCGCGACATCTATATATGACGTATAAGGCGCGCAAGATGGATCCAAAACAAGATCTTGCCGCCGAGGCGAAAGAAGAGACGGCAATTACTGAGAAGCCGGTCACGAAAAAAGAGTTTTGGTGGACGGTCGTTAAAGTCGAGTTCGCTGACATCGCTTTCGCGGTCGACTCGATCTTGGCAGCGGTCGCACTCGCAGTCAGCTTGCCGCCGCTCGGTCTTGGAGAGATCGGTGGAATCGACTCAGGTCAATTTTTCGTCGTCTTGACGGGTGGACTCATCGGGGTCATCTTGATGAGGTTCGCGGCCCGCGTCTTCGTGAAGCTTCTGCATCAACGTCCGACACTTGAGACGGCCGCCTTCCTCATCGTTGGCTGGGTCGGTGTGAAGTTGACGGTACTCGTCCTTGAGCACCCTGGCTTCAAGGAACTGATTGCCGGTACACCGTTCGCGTTCATGGGTCTTCCAGACGGTTTTGTCCACTCGTTAGGTTGGACACTGTTCTTCTGGTCGGTCATGGTCGGGATTGCTGTTTGGGGTTGGTTCTCTTCAAAA